>NZ_BTCK01000003.1:0-239377 GCF_033239625.1 Paenibacillus sp. CCS19 | reverse complement strand
GCGGCATCCCCGTCATCGCCCTTGCGGGCGGCATCGCGCCGGAGGCCGATGCCTTTGCTTCGCACGGCATCACGGCTGCGCTGCCGATCGGCTCGGGGCCAATGCCGCTGGAGCAGGCGATGCTGCCGGAGACAGCGCTGCAGGGCATGCGCCGAACGGCGCGCGAGCTGTTCCGTTTAATCAAGGCAGCGCAAGCAGCAACGTCCAAGCGAAACCCAATACAGTAAGTACGTAAATCCACGTACATAACGGACCAGCCGGCGGACATATACTGTTCCATCTCACTTAAAGTGTGAGGAGGGCCTGCGACGATGTCCGACCGATCAACCGTCCTGCAGCAATCTGTGTCCGGCGCCTGCCACGCCGATCATGAGTCTGCGCTCGAAATGCCCGCTGCTTCCGAAGCAGCTTTGCATATCAATGCCTTGCCTAGCGGCAGAGGATCACTCTCCTCAACTCTCAGCCGTATATTCGTTCAGCGCCGCCTTCCCACGCTGGCCGGCGCCATCCTTGTGCTTACTGTGCATGCGATTCATCTGCTTGCATTGCCGCTGCTTGCCCTGCTGCTCGGTTCGCAGACCGGTTCGGACGGCACCGCTCCACTGTTTAGTCACGATAATCATACGATCGGCAGCAGCACCGCGAGCGGCTTGTTCGGCGCCAACGGTCTCCTGTTGAAATGGGGCAGCGATCTGCTTACCGCTGCTACCATCGTAACTGCCATCGCGATGTGCCGTACCACTACAAGATTGTGGCTCCGCGTTCGACAGCACCCGCTGCTCTGCATTGCGCATACCATTATCGCCGCCATGTGCGTATGGCTGGCGGTCAACTAGAACACAAGAAGACGCCCGACGGATCCGGACACGGACCAATCGGGCGTCTTCTGCCTTATTCATATTGACAAGCCCGACCACGCTCTTTATGATGAGTGTAGTTATTGGATAAACAAATACATCAATCGATTAATGTAATTATTAATTCAGTGAATTCAACATGTTAAGGAGCGATTATTGATGGCAACGAAACCTACTGCTGTATTGAATGCCGATCTGACGACCGGCACGATTAACCGTAACCTATATGGCCATTTCGCCGAGCATCTCGGCCGCTGCATATACGAAGGCTTGTGGGTTGGCGACAATCCCGAAATCCAGAACACGGGCGGTATTCGCAACGACGTTTTGGAAGCGCTTCGCAACTTGAATATTCCGGTTCTTCGCTGGCCGGGCGGCTGCTTCGCCGACGAGTACCACTGGAAAGACGGCGTAGGCCCGGTCGAATCGCGCAAACGCATGGTTAACACGCACTGGGGCTGCGTGGTTGAGGACAACAGCTTCGGTACGCATGAATTCATGCATCTGGTCGAACTGCTCGGCTGCGAGCCTTACATCAACGGCAACGTCGGCAGCGGCACGGTACAAGAAATGTCCGAGTGGGTTGAATACATGACGTTCAACGGCGAATCGCCAATGGCGAACTGGCGCCGCGAGAACGGACGCGAGGAAGCTTGGAAGGTCAAATATTTCGGCGTCGGCAACGAAAGCTGGGGCTGCGGCGGCAATATGCGCCCTGAATATTATGCGGACCTGTACCGCCAATTCCAGACATACGTCCGCAACTACGGCGAGAACAAAATCTACCGTATCGCTTGCGGCGCCAACGTGGACGACTACCGCTGGACGGAAGTGCTCATGGAGCGCGCCGGCAACCATATGGACGGCTTGAGCCTTCACTATTATACGTACCCAGGTCTGTGGGAAGACGAGAAGAAGCCGGCCCTGCAGTTCGACGAAGGCATCTGGTTCGAGACGATGTTCAAAGCGTACTTCATGGACGAGCTCATCACGCGCCACTCCAACGTAATGGACAAGTATGATCCGAAGAAACGCGTCGGCATCATCCTCGACGAGTGGGGCACTTGGTTCGGCGTAGAGCCAGGCACGAACCCAGGCTTCCTGTACCAACAAAGCACGATGCGTGACGCACTTGTCGCGGGTCTGCACTTTAACATTTTCCACAACCATAACGATCGTCTCCATATGGCGAACATCGCGCAGACCGTTAACGTGCTGCAAGCTGTAGCGCTGACGGACGGCCCTCGCATGGTGCTGACGCCGACGTACCACGTATTCGAAATGTACAAGGTGCACCAAGACGCGCAGCAGGTTCAACTGAACTATGACAGCCCAGTCTACGAAATGGACGGCCGCTCCATCAACCAAGTGAGCATGACGGCTTCCAAAGCGGCAGACGGCACGATCAACCTTGGCATCTGCAACGTTCACCATGCAGACGCCGTGAGCATCAGCATCGAGCTGCGCGGCCAATCGTTCTCCTCGATCGAAGGCCGTGTGCTGACGAGCGCCGAACTGCGCGACTGCAACACGTTCGACCAGCCGGACGTAGTGAAGCCCGTTCCGTTCACGGCGTTCACGCTCGAAGACGGCGTACTTCGCCTCGACCTGCCAGCACGTTCAGTCACGTCGCTGTCGCTCAAAGCTTAATATCCATACCTTAACGGGACTATCGATTCACGAGAAGGTCCTTCGATTAAATGATAAAAGGGTGTCTCAAGCCGCGATTACGCGTCTTGGGACACCCTTTATCTATTCTCGCGCAATCCTCCGAAAAGCCTGATTTGGCGCGGCTTTTCACCCTTTCCGACTAGTAAGCTGCCAAAATAGCCCTATATGAACGTTCTCTCATTCATTTTTAAGAATGCGCTACCAATCCAGCCGTACCAACGGTTTGACTCCTCTTTGGAACAAATTAGGTAATTGCGGACGTGCTATAGTAGCCCTACGACAACTAGACAAAAACATAAAGCGGAGGAGATATAAACATGAACTTCAACAAATCGGTAATGGGCAAAACACTGGCGGCGGCGTTCCTGGCACTGACGGTTTCGACAGCATCGATTGGGGGTATCCTTCCGACTGAGCAGGCGCACGCAGCAACGGCATCTGAGAAATCGAAGATCACATCGGTAGCGAAAAAATATCTCGGAACACCATATAAATTCGGCGCTTCCACTTCGACGACAGCTGTATTCGACTGCTCGTCCTTCACGAAGCGCGTATTCTCGACGATCGGCGTTAAGCTGCCGCGCGACACGAAGCAGCAGATCAAGGTCGGCTCCTATGTATCGAAGAGCAACCTTCAGGTCGGCGACCTGGTCTTCTTCTACTCGCCAACTCACCACGTCGGCATCTACATCGGCAATGGCAAAATGATCCACACGTACGGTGCGGGCGGCGTTAAAATCTCGTCGATCACGTCCGGCTGGTGGAGCAAGTACTACAACACGGCTCGCCGCGTAGCTTAGTCTTTACCAACCTTAATGTGCGCATCGCACGCTCGCTTCATTCGTTAGACGACCGATTCGGCGCTCCCCCGCTGTCTCGGTCGTCTTTCTTTGATATAGCTATCCTAACAAAGCAATCTGAATTGGACCTGAATATGAGCATGGCAATATAAGGGGGAATAGAAAAAGCCAAGGCGGCTGCCCATCAGCAGTTCACCTTGGCTTTTTCTTATCCTCTTATTTCCCGTTTACGCCTCAAGCGCTTGCTTAAGCGCGTCCGACGAACGGTCCCACCATTCTTGGTTATGCTCGACGAGCAGCTTCTTGAGCGCCGCCTTCTCTTCTGCATTCAGACCGTCCAGCATGAACCGGCGTTTGATCGCATAATCGAGACGGTTCACGTGATCGGCAAGCAGCTTCCAGCCGCGGCGCGCTTCCGTATCGATCAGCATCTCGCAAGCGGTTGCCCCGCCATATAATGAACCTTCCTCATTGCGGTCTACTGCGATCCAGACGATCCAGCATTTGCGGCCGTTCGGCACATCTTCCTTATTGGCACTGAACTTAATGCCCTTCTCGATCTTGCTCTTCGCGTGCATCGCACCGACATCGATTACCGCTGTATCGCCATCAATAATAACGGGAGACACCTGACTCAAATCGATCGAACCTGCGCCGAAGCCGCGATGCTCCTTGCTGCTGACAACGTTCAGCGACAGCGACTTCTTCGGCTTCGCCTCTTGTCCGCCTTGTCCTTGCTGTTCCATCCTGATTCACACCTTTCCGCTCTTCGTGCGCCTCACTTGCCGGCACCTTTCCTCTTCGGCAGCCG
Source organism: Paenibacillus sp. CCS19 (assembly GCF_033239625.1). Lineage (NCBI taxonomy): Bacteria > Bacillati > Bacillota > Bacilli > Caryophanales > Paenibacillaceae > Paenibacillus > Paenibacillus sp. CCS19. The sequence continues at coordinate 235,238 of NZ_BTCK01000003.1, read as the reverse complement.
CGTCCAACACCCGCGAGGCCGCGCCGTGCGCGGGTTTGTCCTTGCCGACTCACAATAATTCCATTTTAGCTAATAATCCTCGAAAAGCAAACATATACATGCCTTAGATTGCTTGTCAACGGGAGGGAATCGTTCAATGACTCCACGGCATTTCAAAGGAACTGCGTTCACACTGCTCCTCGCCGCTGTGCTTGTTTTCACGTCAGCTCAATGGTTCGGCGATGCATGGACATCCGAGTATACGTACGCTTATGAGCCTGCGGCTTCTGGTGTGGAAGGCTCTCTTGTCAGCACGAATACCCTTGAAGCCGGTGCTTCTGCTCCCTCCTCACCGACGCCATCACCATCGGCAGGGAGCAAAACAGCCGAGCCGAACACGGTCATGCAGCCAGATGCACAGACGCTCAGCAAGCGGGTAACCGAGTATCATATCGACGTAAAGCTGGACGAGTCCGGCCGGAAGCTTAACGGAGATATGATCGTTACGTGGACGAACCCTGGACGCAAGCCGGTGTCCGAAATGTACTGGCATCTGTATCCGAATGCTTTCCAGTCGGCCAAGACGTCCTTCATGCGCGAGTCTGGCGGCAAGCTGCGCGAGGACAACGCGACTGCCAACAGCTTCGGCTCGATGTCGATTACTTCCCTTATTACCGAGCAGGGCGAAAGCCTTCTCCCTCGCCTCCACTTCGTCCAGCCTGACGACGGCAATCCCGACGATCAGACGCTGGCCAAGCTGCGGCTGCAAACACCTGTCCAGCCGAACAAGAGCATCACACTGAAGCTCAGCTTCGAGGTGCAGCTCCCGGAAGTGTTCGCGCGAATGGGCTACTCGGGCAATTTCGTTATGGCAGGTCAATGGTTCCCTAAGCTGGCCGTCTATGAGACGGCAGGCACTCGCGGTCGTGCTGCTGAAGGCTGGAATGCGCATCAATATCATGGCAACTCGGAATTTTACAGCGACTTCGGCATCTACAGCGTCAACATCCATGTGCCGGAGCGTTATATCGTTGCCGCGACCGGCTTCCAGACGAAGCCGATTCAGACAAGCGGCAGCTATAAAAGCTATCAGTTCTATGCGGATGACGTGCACGATTTCGCATGGGCGGCGTCGCCTGATTTTGTATACGAAGAGGATTCGCTCTCCGCTCCCGGCATTCCAGGCGTACGCATCAAGCTGTACTTGGACCCGCTTCACGCCGGTCTGAAGGACCGCTACCTGCATGCCGCCAAGTCGGCACTCGTGAAGTATGCGCAGTGGTATGGACAGTATCCATATTCGACGTTATCCGTTATCGTGCCGCCAGTCGGAGGCAACGGTGCAGGCGGGATGGAATATCCGACGCTCATTACCGCATTCGCTGCCGAGGATGACAATCCAGGCTACTCGCTTGAACGCACGGTCGTCCATGAGATCGGACATCAGTATTGGTACGGCATGGTCGCTTCCAATGAGTTCGAGGAGGCTTGGCTCGACGAGGGCTTCACTTCATATGCCGAGGACAAAGTGATGGAAACCGAATACGGCGTACTGCCGAACCTTGCGCTGGAATCCAGCTATATGACCGACCCTGCGCCGCTGAAGCAGCTGTCTTGGAGCTACCACAGCCACGATCATTATGCGGAAAATGTGTACATGCGCGCCAAGCTCGTGCTTGTCGGCATCGAGAAGCTCGTCGGCGATCGAACGATGCAGAAGATTATGCGCACCTACTTCCAGAAATATAAATTCGGCCATCCGTCCACTGCCGATTTCGAACGTGTGGTGGAACAGGTAACGAAGACGAAGTGGAGCGACTACTTCCGTCAATATGTATACGGCGATCTGATGGCTGACTTCGCGGTTGAGAGCATCGATGTGCATACCGTTCGCCAGCCGGATGATACGGTTCAATACGAATCGATCGTTCAGGTGCGCAGTTTAGGCGGCAGCTACGGCCCTGTCCCGGTCAAGTTCCAGTTCACAGACGGCACGACAGTCACACGCAGCTGGAATGGCAATGAGAACACGATGCAGTTCAAGTTTGTTCACTCAGCCCCGCTAGATTGGGCAGCTGTCGATCCTCAGAATACGAATGTGCTCGACAATCGACATTTCAACAACTATTTGAAAGCCGAGCTGCCGGATCAGACGAAGGCACGCTGGAGCCTCGGCGCCGCGAAGCTGCTTGACAGCCTCATTGGCGCACTCGGCTGGTAGAGAGGAACGATTCGTATGAAGCAGCATTTGAAAACCGGCTGGTCGCTGACGGTCCGTCATCTATACGTGATTATCGTACTATTCGTCTATCAGCTGCTATGGGGCTTCTTCCTGTACCGTCTTGTGGACGGCATCGTTATCCCGCTTCTGCGCCGTTATCCCGGCAGCGGGATGCCTGCCTCCGCCGCTCGGTTATACTTGTATGAAGCGGAATTCCGTCTCATGAAGACGGATCTCATTCAGCCTTATCTATGGACATTCGCCGGTTTAATCGTGCTTCGCATGCTGCTGACGCCGCTGCTTAATGCAGGGTTGTTCCATTCCCTGCATCACGCTTCGACCGAGCAGGGGACCCGCTTCCTGCAAGGTGTGCGCCGCGGCTGGCTGCCGATGACGATGCTCTATTGGATCGAGACGCTGCTCGCACTGGCGCCTGGCTACTGGCTGCTGCCCCGCGCACTGTCGGCGACTCTTGCCGGCTCTTCTGTGAAGAGCATCATCATCGAGCTGCTGCCCGCCGCTTGCGGCTGGCTTGCATGGGGCATTCTGCTTCACCTGCTGTTCCTTGCCATGCAGCTTGGCTCCGCCTCAGGCAGCGGGGCATTCAACGGCTTATGGCGGGCACTAAGGCATTTCATTCCCTACTTCGGATTATCGCTGCTTATGTGGTGCGGAGTTGGCGCTGCGGGGCTGCTCGTCTCCTCCGCTTCGATGGTCTGGGCAGGCTTCCTCGCTATCTTAGTACACCAAGGCTACCGATTCGTGAAGACGATGCTCAAAGTGTGGACGATCGCCGCTCAATATGACTGTCTCCAATCTCGCTCCCAACCATAAGCTGACAAGCCCGTAAGTCGACAGGTTTCGAGTTTATTCCCTCATTCTTAAGTAGGACCGCGCCTATGAAAGCGCGGTCTTTTTTCGTGTTTTCCGGCCCTAAAATGAGAGAATCTCTCATAAACCAAGCAAAACTCCCCTATATTCATGAGAATTATTAGAAATTCGACACGCAGGAAGGATTTTCTTCAAAAAGTACGAATTATATTCCCCTGTACAATCAAACACTGCCGAATTTCCGTGTACGAAAACGGGGGAACCATTCTTGGGTGAATTGATCCCGACCAATCATGTCCGTTGGACAGGCTGGCCTGAGGGAATCATAGGGGACCTTCAACCGAACCCCACAGCTAACCTCGTAGGCAATGGAAGGAGCACTTTAACGTGCGCAACAAGATAGCAGCAATTTTCCTGGGTCTCGCACTTCTTCTTGCTTTCCAAGCGGGAAGCGCTTTCGCGGACTCGAAGCTCGACACAGTAGTTGATAGCGTTTACGGCACGCCGTACAAGACAGCTGGCACGACGTCCAAAGGCTTCGACTGCTCCGGCTTCACGATGTATGTATTTAAGCAGTTCGGTATTTCTTTGCCTCATTCGTCCTATGATCAAAGCAAGCTTGGCCAGAAAGTTGCCAAGGACGACCTGCGTGCAGGAGATCTCGTATTCTTCAATACGAGCGGCAAGGGCGTTTCCCACGTCGGCATTTATGTTGGCGATGGCAAATTCGCTCACGCTTCCTCCTCCAAAGGCGTTACAATCAGCAGCCTAAGCGACTCCTATTATGTAAAGCGTTACCTGAGCGCACGCCGCGTCATGAACGCTACATCCTATGAGAAGTATGCCGATGATCCGTCCGACCAAGCCGATGGCGGTCCAGACGTAGACTAAGAAGCACAGCTGCATGATATGCATGGTTCGCCATGCCAACAACAAAACCCGCTCGGGATCGAGCGGGTTTTGTTGTTTATTGCAAGTCGACCGTGGAGGTGCCGCCGCCACGTTAGCCTCGCATGACAGGACACATTTATGTATTCTAACTCTCTGCAGCTCGCCATTCGCACACTTTAACGCACTTTTTTGTTCTCTAACCTGCCGCCATCCGCCTCCGACGCCCGATAGCGCACACATTAATGTACTCTAACTCCCCTCCGCTCGCCGTCCGCAAACTTTAGCATACATTTATATACGCTGGTCTCATGAAATAAACAACCACGTTGTTATTTCTACTATTCTTTTCCCCGAATTTACTTTACTATTTCATATATTATGGAATTCTTATCATTCCACTGGTGATGATTTGCAGTCTGAGCAGACAACGGAGAGGGGTCATCCGATGAGCTTCATTGAAATTCGTCAGCTGACGAAGCAGTTTCGACAAGCGGTGAAAGAGCCTGGTTTAGCAGGAGCGGTCAAGCACCTGTTCTCCCAGAAGTATGTCGATAAAACGGCTGTCGCAGGCATTAACCTCGACATTGAGGAAGGCGAGACGGTCGCTTATGTCGGCCCGAACGGTGCAGGCAAGTCGACAACAATCAAGATGTTGACCGGCATTCTCATCCCAAGTTCCGGCACCATCAGCGTCGGCGGCATTGATCCGTATCGCAACCGAATGGAGAATGCACGTACAATCGGCGCCGTGTTCGGTCAGCGAACGCAGTTGTGGTGGGATATTCCGATCTCCGAAACGTTCTCGCTGTTGAAAGATATTTATGAGATTCCAGAAGCGCTGTACAAACGCAACCTGGATCAATTCATCGAGCTGCTCGGCATGGAGGATTTCCTCCACCTGACCGCTCGCAAGCTGTCGCTCGGTCAGCGGATGCGCGCCGATCTGGCCGCTGCACTTCTGCATAATCCGCGCACTGTCTACCTTGACGAGCCGACGATCGGTCTCGACATTGCCGTGAAGCAGCGCATACGCGAATTTATCCGTTCATCCAACAAAGAACGCGGGACGACCGTCATGCTGACTACGCACGACCTCGGCGACATCGAAGACCTGTGCAACCGTCTCGTCATTATCGACCAAGGCAGCCTCATCTACGATGGCACGCTTGCTGCGGTGAAAGACCGTTTCGCCCGCGAGCGGGTCATTCACTTCCAGCTGGAGAGCGCCGACCTGCCTGCGCTTCGCGAAGCGCTGGACCGTATGCCGAAGGTAACGGCAGAGAAGTTGGAACGGCAGCATGTATCGCTGCGATTCGACCGCTTCCACATTACAGCGAGCGAAGTCGCTTCTGCCGTCATGCGCTGCGGGGAAGTCGTCGACTTCCGGATCGACGAACCTGGCATCGAGCATGTCATCAAGCAAGTATACGAGGGCCACATCTCCCTCGACGAGCAGCAAGGAAGCAAACAAACAGCCGCTGGAAGGGAGGCGAACCGTCGATGAACGCATGGCTTCGGCTTCCACGTTCATGGCGGGCCTATACGGGCATTGCGACCCGAGCGATGCAGAACACGCTGGCCTACCGGCTATCCTACGTCGTCAACTTTGCATCCAGCTTCGTTCTGCTTATCGCCATGTACGCATTATGGAACGCGATTTATGCCGGACGCGAGGAGCTCGCGGGCATGTCATGGACGCAGATGAAGACATACCTGATCATCTCGTTCATCAGCAACTCGCTGCTGTCCTACTATTCCGAGACCCGTATCTCCGGCAAAATTCTCGACGGCAGCGTCTCCGCCGATCTGCTTAAACCGCTCGATTTTCAGAAAGCCCGACTTGCCGAAACGCTCGGCTCAACCGTCATAGAGGGCGGTCTCGTCGTCATCATAACGGCCATTGTTCTAATCGCGGCCTCCGGCATTCTCAAGCCAGACTTCATTCACACTCTGCTGTTTATTCTAAGCGTGCTCGCTTCATTGATGGTCAAGTTCGGTATCGTCTACATGGCGGGTCTGCTCTGCTTCTGGTCGACGGGTTCGCTCGGCATCGTGTGGGCGCGCATGGCTGTGACAAGCCTGTTCTCTGGCGCGCTGGTGCCGCTCTCCTTCTTCCCGGGCTGGCTGGAGAAGCTGTCGCTCGTGCTGCCCTTCCAAGGCATCGTGCATACACCTGCTGCCATCTACCTCGAAGAGGTCAGTCCTTGGGGCGCACTCGGCCTGCTCGCCCTCCAATGCGCATGGGCATGCGTGCTGTGAAGCTCATGTGGTCATGGGCGGTGCGGCAGATTACGATTCATGGAGGTTGATCTGGCATGTCCATTGTACGCGCAACAAGACGTACCTTGTTCCTATACCGCAGACTGTTCGGCACCCAACTGAAAGCCATTCTGGAATACCAGACCGACTTCTTCATCATGATCGTCTCAGCTGTTCTGACGCAGCTGCTCGGCATCGTGTTCCTCTGGGTCGTCTACAATCGGATTCCTGACATTAACGGCTGGACGTTCTGGGAAGTCGTGTTCATGTACGCGATGATCTATCTAACTGAAGGGTTCGGCTCCTTGTTCTTCGAGGGCACTTGGCGGCTTGGCGGACTCGTCAACCGCGGCGAGCTGGACGTTATGCTGCTGCGGCCGGTATCCCCTATTCTGCAGGTGCTGACCAACGGCATCGGAATGAACGGCATCGGCAACATCGTCATCGGCTTCATTATGATCGGACAGGCGCTTACTAAAGTCGATGTACATTGGTCCTTCGGCAAAATAGTTATCGCCATCCTGCTCATTATCACAGCCGTTGCGATCCGCGTCTCGATTAACCTAGCGGCGAACACAAGCGCGTTCTGGATCAAGAACGCTGGCAACGCCTTCCCGATCATGATTCATAATCTAGGCGAATTCGCGAAGTACCCGATTACGATTTTCTCAATGGGCATCCAGCTTCTCGTTGCTGTCCTCGTACCGTTCGCATTCGTGAGCTTCTTCCCTGCCTATTATCTGTTCGACAAAAGCACCAGTCCGTGGATCTGGCTGGCGCCGCCAGTGGCCGCGATTTATTGCGCAGCGGTTGCCTATATGCTGTTCCGAATCGGAATGCGGAAGTATGAGAGCGCAGGAAACTGATTGTTGACCGTTATCTGATCCAATCGAGAAGGTCCATCTCATTGTCGAGATGGACCTTTGCTTTGCAGCAGCCGCGAAAAGCGCGTGCCGCACAGCGGCGGGGGCAGCCGCCGACGGCTAGCAGCCCGTGCTGCCTCAGCGATTAATAATCGAGCCGATCTGTTATATAAGCGGAGACATGCCAGTTGTATACGCTGTCATAAAACTTGAAGTAGTTGCCCACTGGCTGACTTAAGCCGTACACGGTGCCATTGACGGTTGCGGTCAGTGAATTATTGACATAAATATCGAAGGTGCCGTCAATCGTGTCGGTGGTCGTAGAGGTTAGACTAACGAGCCGGAATTCATACTTCACACTGCCTACATACACAATCGCATTGAAAAAGCCTTGATTGCCCGAGCTGAGCGGATCGTCCGTCCAGCTTGCAATCGCGTTGCCGCTTGTCGCTGTCAGCCAGCTGCCGGTTACGCCATCCTTCACATAGAGCGGGTTGGTCGAGAATACGCCGTGCACATAGGGGCTTGGTGCAGCGGAGCCGGACACCGTGAAGCTCATGAGCACCGCAAGCAATAGAATAGCGAACGCAGCGAGCAGCTTCTTTTTCATTAATCATCCACCTTTCAGTCCGTTTATTTGTCCCCCGAATGAACATATGTCAGAGACGTTCACACCATTCTAATCCATTTTAACCAAAAATTATAAATCGCACTTAGTCCCCCTCTTCCGATCGTGATCAGAAAAGCCCTGAAATTACAAAAGATCCCGCTCGCAATGAGGGGATCTTCATTCTTGTACCGCCATATAACCTTACTGTACCTTCTTGATATGATAAGTGATACTGGCCGCCATCTCTCGTACAGCCTTAGCAGCCTGCTCCGTTGCAGCCCTGGTCGTCAATTCATGGCCCCACGACTCATTCCACTCATAGGCCATCTCAACTCCGTCTTTCGTAAACTCGACACTCTCGCCCAAGTAGTAGTCCCAATGCGTATCCGACTTCACGAGTTGATCGGGTCTAATGATATCACGGATATAATCGACCACAGGATCAATGTAACGTGCATCGTTCGGAATCTGGATCGGAACCTTAGTCAACCTTTCATTCGAGTTCCCGTTAGCTTCACGCATCTACAATACCTCCTGCCTTGGATCCGGATTTGTATTGACGAAGTACTCTGAAAAGTTCAATTATTTTAATTATATCACCTGAACTGCCAAGAAGTGTTTCATGAGATTAATTTCATATAACGGTTGTCTTACAAATCCTTTTCTCATTTTTCATTTTTCAGTTTCCATTTTCATTCTAATATGGAACCCCGTTGTTTGCGGTGATTCCTGTCACATGATCGGCTTCTCTGCCTTCCCACCTCATTCCATCGTATGATTGAAACCTCGACTCTAGATGGGGGAATCATCCCGCCGAGCGACCGTATGCGGGAGCCATCCATTCTTCTATACTGAATTCAACGGATTATTCCCATTGAAGGAGTTAGAATATGATAAAACAACCTGTGCCTAACCAGTCGATCCCGCTGCCGCCGGCAGGCCCGATCGGCCGATACGTAAGTCAAACGATATATATGTTGTTCATTACGCTGCCGCTTTCGATTATCGGCTTTGTCCTGTCGGTCACGCTGACGGCGCTTGGTTTCGGTTTAACACCGCTGCTGATCGGCCTTCCGATTCTGAAGCTAAGCGTTCATCTGTCGCATGTACTCATGATGGAGGATGCCCGCCGCGTTCGCATGCTGCTGCCTGAGAAGTACGCTGCTGCACTGCCGTATAAACATGCATTCGGTCCTTTCACGTACAAGGATCTGTTCACCTCTACGGCACCTTACTTGCCGCTGAGCTACTGGCTCGTCAAGCTGCCGGCTGCAGTCCTGCAATTCGCCGCTGCTGCTGTGCTGCCGCTGTCCGGTATTGCCGCCCTGCTCTCGCCGGTTGTCTATCTAGTGCTGAAGCAATATGACATTGAAATTTATCAAGATGATGTAGTGATGGATACGATCTTCCCAATGCTGTCCCCGCTCGAGCGTTCCTACATCGGATCCGGCGTCGGACTCGTGTTCATCCTGATCGGCTGGAGCGTACTCGCACGACTGACGCATGTGCAGGCCAATCGCACAGCTATTCTGCTGCAAGCACAGCCGCAACGTCCAGCGAGCAAACAAGAAGCTCCAGTCGTTGCTTCTCAAGAAGTGCACGAAGTGCCTGCCGATACGCTCTATCAAACGGCAGCTGCTTCGGCTACACAAAGCGCTTACAATGATCATACGAAAGTTTCAGCAGACTATACGCTCGATTCGCTGCCGTTCGAACCTTTTGATCCGGACGCACCGGCGCCAGCATCGTCGAATGATCGTTACAGCACGAACGCTAACGATGACCTGAAGGCCGAGCTTGAAGCGCTCCGCCAGCAGCTGCACGCGAAGATGTATCCGCAATAATCGAGCAAGCACACATCCGTCTTCCTTCTTGGGAGACGGATTGTTTTGCATCCATCCGCTATTTTTTGACAAGGCAGGGAACCTTTCGAGCGGATTCATTCTCTAATAGGTATAAGCTTGGCTGAAGGGAGACGCCACATTGAACGAACTCATCGATATTGTCGTTCGCGCAAGACAGGGATCGAAGGACGATTTTGTCCGTATGATCCGCATGTATGAGAAGACGCTGTACCGTGTTGCCTTCGGCATGCTGCGGTCGGATGACGATGCGGCGGACGCTATACAGGAGACGATCGTTGCAGCTTTTCGCCAAATCCATCAGCTTCAGGAGCCTCGCTATGCCCAAACCTGGCTGGTACGCATCCTGATTAATCAATGCAACGGCATGCTGAAGCGTAAAAGCCTAGTCATCCCGTTGTACGAGAATGACGCTGTCACCGTACCTGCTGTCGATCATCCGAGCGAGGACAAGCTTGATCTGTATCATGCGATCGGACTGCTCGGACCTGAACAACGAGAGGTCATTATGCTGCATTATCTCGAGGATATGCCGCTCAAGGAGATCGGTGAGCTGCTCCAGCTGTCGGATGGAACGATCAAATCACGTCTGTATCGGGCAAGAGAAAAGCTTGCGATGCTGCTGACGGGACCTGTGCAAGAGGAGGGATTGCTATGAGCTTCGAAGACTTGATCCGCAAGGAACTAAGAGGAACGACGGACGAGCGCGATCTCCCGATTCCGGACGCGGTGAGAAGAAGAATCGATGAGACGCTTGTTGAGCTGGTGGGTGATACAGCCGCTCAGCACAATATGCCGACGACGTTCGATGCGGTTCACGAAGAGCAGCAGGATGCTGCCGCCGAGCTGCCTAGTCCAAGACGGGCTATCCGCTCTACGCATCGAATGAGAAGATTAGCGCTTGCGATCGTCTTCCTCCTGCTGTCCGCGAGCGTGTGGATTGCATCGAGCCCTCAGACGGTGGAGTCCATGAAACCGTATTTGTCGTCTATCTTTGGTTGGATCGGCGATGAAGGCGTGAGGCAGCATCTGACGGTTCAGAACACGGGTGAGCTGCCGATTCTAGCGGAAGTGAAGAACAACGGGTATATCCTGCGTATTCACGAAGCGTTCTACGACGGTCTGCAAGTGTCTTTCAGCTACACGTTCCGAAAGGAGCAAGGCGAGATTCCTAAAGGGGATTATGTGATACCCGACTTTCAGCTTGCGCCTTCTACAAAGTCGCTGCTCGGCTACACGTATAAGTTTGACCATGGAGGCTTATACGATGGCTACGAGGCTGGAGTGGTCAAATATTTTGTGCAAAAAAAACTGCCAGACACCTTCACATTAGCGATTAACGTACCGAAGTTCGGCGTCCAGCACTCCGACGAGAGACCCTACAGCGTCATCCCTGGCGATTGGGGCTTCGAGCTCCCCCTCTCAGGTATAGATCACTCTCGCACGATCCAGCGGGACAAGCCGCTGCGCGCCGAGCATGAGAAAAACTCGTTCGAAGTGGTACGGCTGCGAATGTCTGATACGGCCGCGGAATGGCATCTGAAGCTGCAAATACCGCTTTTGAGGCACCAAGCGATGCTCCAGCAAGGCGAATTTCTTCATTATCGCATTCAAGATGAGAAGGGCAAGGCACTTGAGCTTACTGGCGAGTGGGGGGCCTCGCATAACACCGATAGACCCATCAACGCAACGCCTGATTCCGCTTATGTCGAGGACAAATGGCTGTATACCCCGCCTGTCCCAAGCGGTTCCACTATAACGATTATACCGATGATCCGAACGATGGTGACCGTCGACGGCGAGCCGGAATGGAAGGAAACGCCGATTGAAGGACTAACCATTAGGGTGCCAGTAGAATAGTTGATTTTATGCAAAAGGAGCAGCTCCCCATGCCATCGTCTGATGCGCTTGCGGAGCTGCTCCTTCATATGTTGCCACTTGCCACTTATGTACGTCTAAACCCACTCAACGTAGTCGATCTCTAAGAATCGCTCAACCTCAGTCTCCCAACGCTCCGCAACGAAAGCGGTATGGAGCGGATGATTGTTGTACGCTTCATATGCTTCTTGATCGGCGAATGCCATCGAGAAGCCGTATTGATAGTCGTTCTTCGGGCTAACCTGCAGGTTCACCACGAACTGCTCGACCGACGGAATGCTGCTCAGAATGCGGCGTCCGTCCGCCAGAAACTGCTGCGCCTCCGCAGATTCGCGCGGATGCTTCAGCGTGAAAATAACCGAATGGATAATGCGAGATTGCTGATCTGCCATCGTTCTTCGCCTCCTGAAATCAATTTGCGTGCCCCTTCGATACTGCTGCTGGTAAGCAAATTGAAACTTCTTAAGCAGAAGCTAAGCAAAATTGCTCGCTTCGCAAGCATACGCTTATTTCCGATACCTTCTCATCATAGCGTATCTGCGGACAGGCGTGAAGGTGAAGAAAATGTCGATTCGCAAATAACGCATCCTACATGCTAGTCCCAAGGCTGCGTAACCGTGAGATAGTCCGCGAACCGCTTGCTTTCCTGGCGGCGAAGGCGACGCGCCTCAGCCCGCTGCGGCGCTGTCTCATGCAGCTTGAGTTCTTCTTCCGTCTCCGGCACGACATCCGGCACTTCAATCGGCCGGCGATTCTCGTCAAGCGCGACGAACGTCAGGAACGAAGTCGCCGCAATCATCCGTTCCCCGGTCAACAGCTCCTCCTTGATGACCTTCACGAACACTTCCATCGAAGAACGGCCAGTCCATGTAACGAATGCTTCCAGAGATACCGCGTCAGTCGGGCGGATCGGGGACAGGAAGTCAACCGAGTCCGTCGATGCGGTGACGACGGGCCGGCGGCAATGCTTCGTCGCTGCAATAGATGCGATATCGTCGATGTAAGACATTAGTTTGCCGCCGAACAAGGTGTTGTGGTTGTTCACATCCGTCGGGAATACCCGCGATGTCTTGTAGCATCTCGATTCTCGTGCAAATCTGGTAACCATATACGCTGCGCCCCTTCACAATCGATCGTTATACCCGTACTTTAGCATGTCTAAGGGCGGATTGCCATTATGCATCCAATACGTCATTAAGTGAGCGACGCAGACGTGCGAGCATCTCATCAACATCCGAACGTGAAACAATTAAAGGCGGTATTAGCCGAATAACCGACGGGCTCGACGAGTTAATGATCAGGCCGTTCGCCATAGAGGCTGCACAGAGCTCAGAGCCTCTAGGCTGGGGCAGATTAAAAGCGATCAGCAAGCCCATTCCACGTATGCCCGTCAGTCCATACCCTTCCGCAATCTTGCTCAATTCTACCTGAATGTAAGCACCGACATCAGCCGCTTGCACCGCCAGCTGCTGCTCCACAATAGCGCCGACAACCGCCTTTCCGACTGCCATTGCCAGCGGCTGGCCCGTGTACGTACCGCCCTGCTCGCCCGGCTCGAACAGGTTATACCTCTCCTTCGTCAGCATAGCCGACAGCGGGAAGCCGCCTCCAATTCCTTTGCCCAGCGTCATAACGTCCGGCTCAATGCCATAATGCTCATACGCGAACAGCTTGCCCGTGCGCCCCAGTCCCGTCTGAATCTCGTCGAAAATAAGCAAAATTCCATGCTCGTCACACAGCTCTCGCAGCCCCGTCACGTACGCGGGATCGGCCGGATGCACGCCGCCTTCGCCCTGCACCGGCTCGATCATAATCGCACAAGTCTGTTTGCTGATCGCCTCGCGCATGGCATCCAGATCGTTGAACGGTACATGCCGGAATCCGGGTACCTTCGGTGCGAACAACGGCTCCCAATACGGCTTGCCCGTCGCCGACATCATCGCCAGCGTTCGCCCATGGAAGCCGCCGAGCGTCGTAATAATTTCATAGGCCCCGCCACGGTGCAGCGCTCCGTACTTGCGCGCCAGCTTAATGGCGCTCTCATTCGCCTCCGCCCCGCTGCTGCCGAAGAACACGCGGTCGAATACGGACAGCTCCGTAAGCTGCTTCGCGAATTCGACCATGGGCTTGTTGAAGAAGCCAGGGCTCGCATTCACCAGCTGCGCAGACTGCTCCGCCAGCGCCTCTTGTATAACACGCGGCGAATGCCCAAGCGCATTCACCGCCCAGCCGCCAATGAAGTCGAGATACGAACGCCCTTCCGTATCCCACAGATACATCCCTTCGCCCTTCTCCATGATGACGGCAGGACGTGCAGCCGTGAATAACACCGATTGCTCCGCCGCTTCAAGCAGCTGCTGCGTGTCCCCCATGTGCGGCTTAACTACAGATGATCCAGACATAGAAAAACAACCTCCCCCGAAAAGAATGATGATAATTATTTATACAACATAGTGCATAAATATACAATCACATCATTTCCTTTTCTCGTGAAGGTTGTCTTACCGGCGACTACACCCAAGCATCGTTGCTATAGCCTCGTTCTTCCCAATAGCCGATATGGCTGTCGGCTATTAGCTCGATTCGCACGAGCCATTTGACCGATTTGTACGCATACATCGCAGGCACAATAAGCCGTACAGGTCCGCCCAAGTCGCTCGGAATCGGCTTGCCGTCATGCATAACCGCAACCATGACATCCGACATTTGCACCTGTACCTGTTCGAGCGATAATGCATCCGTATACACCCCGTCACCGGAGTAAAATTTAATGTATCTCGCCTCGGATTTGACCCCTGCTTCCGCCAGAATCGTCCGCAGCGGAATGCCTTCCCACGTATTCTTATAGACCGACCAACCCGTCACGCAATGGAAGTCGCTCACTTGGACGGATCGTTTGAGCTTCACGAACTGATCCCACGTGAACTGAAGTTTCTTCTCTACCAATCCATCAACAGTGAAGGACCAATTGTTATTGTCGAAGCTCGGAATCGGCGTTACCGTATAGACGCGGAATCGACCAGACGACCCGCCGCCTATGGGTGAACTTGATGCCGCAAGCGGCTGCGGCGCGGGCACCAGATGGTTTGAATCGTTCTCTACCAGCTGTTCCAGCGAGCTGCCGCCAATGGAGCCGCCGAGCGATTGGCCGAGCCATTTTAAGAAAGAAGGTCCTATCAGCACAGCCAGTCCCGCAGCAATGGAGCCTCGAATGAATGAGCGGCGCGAGTAGAACGGCTGATGCATAGACGCTGGATGCAGCCCGCCGGCTGCCGACTGTCGACCCGACGTTACGGTGCGGCGATTCGGTTCCTTCAGCCATTGCGTCCTCGTAATGGAGTGATAAATGATATACGGCAGCCCGATCCATGTGAGCAAATCATGCATCGTCAGCGCAGGATTCGACCAACGCGGACCAACGGCCTTGAACTGCCAGAGCAGCACGCCGGAAGCCAGCCAACCGAGCAATAATGCAAGGACGAACAACACGTTGAACCGCTGCCACGGCTTGCCTCGCAGCTGTTTCCAATGCTTCCCGGCCAGCAGCAGATAGTAGATAACCGGCACTAATGAGCCTAAGCCAACGACGATATGAACCCATTTGATCCATACTCGCCCTTCTCCTAATACGCCACGCCAGAATCCCCCAAGCAGAATTAGTCCTGTCACCGCTAATGCGACGACGATCCAGCCGTTCCATGCATGCAGCATGACGAGCTTTCGACCATAACCTCTGCGCATCCGATCTAACAGTTTCGTCAACCCGATAACCCCCTAACGGGTATTAATAACTACCAACATTGGAAAATTCAATTGTATGTATACCCTTTCATTGTATCACTCTAATATTTAAAAAAGCTTAAAACGGATGCCTTTCTTCACTTTTGAAAATGATAGAATAGCAACCTTCTTCAGTCTGAGTATTATCCTTTATAAACCTTATATTTTCAATGTTTTCGTAGATTTCGATAGAGGTTTCAAAAATACTATTTTTTGCATATACGCACTATGAAGAGCGCATGCTAATCGGAGCGCTTTGCAAATTAATTTTTTCTACAAAAGGTCTCCTTGACAACATTGTCAGTTTACTTTTTTCTTGACATCTCTATATACTAGAACCTATGCGTTTTATTCGAATTCAGGGAGGAAAAACCAAATGAGTAAGATTCAAATCGGCATCGTTGGTTACGGTAACCTCGGTAAAGGTGTCGAAAAAGCAATTGCACAAAACCCAGACATGGAGCTTGTTGCAATCTTCACACGCAGACAACCAGAGGATTTCGCAGGACAAGCAGCAAAGTTCGAGCACATCTCGGCAGCTGAGCAATACAAAGGCAAGATCGACGTCATGATTCTGTGCGGCGGTTCCGCAACGGACCTGCCAGAGCAAACGCCAGTTATCGCAAGCATGTTCAACACGGTCGACAGCTTCGATACGCACGCTAAGATTCCTGAGTTCTTCAACACGGTTAACGCTGCGGCAACCCAAGGCGGCAACCTGTCCGTTATTTCCACCGGCTGGGATCCAGGCCTGTTCTCGCTGAACCGTCTGCTCGCCGAATCGATTCTTCCGGAAGGCAAAGACTACACGTTCTGGGGCAAAGGCGTAAGCCAAGGCCACTCCGATGCAATCCGCCGTGTACCAGGCGTTAAAGGCGGCGTTCAATACACGGTTCCGGTTGAATCCGTAATCGACCGCATCCGTTCCGGTGAAACGCCTGAGTTCACGACGCGCGAGAAGCACCTTCGCGAGTGCTTCGTTGTTGCTGAAGAAGGCGCTGACCAAGAAGTGATCCGTCAAACGATCGTTTCGATGCCGAACTACTTCTCCGACTACGATACGACGGTAACGTTCATCTCCGAAGAAGAGCTCAAAGAGAATCACGCAGGAATGCCGCACGGCGGTTTCGTTATCCGCAGCGGCATCACGGGCGAAAGCACGAAACAAATCATCGAGTTCGGTCTGAAACTCGAGAGCAACCCTGAATTTACTGCAAGCGTGCTTGTTGCTTACGCACGCGCTGCGATCCGCCTCAGCCGCGATGGTCAAAAAGGTGCGAAAACGGTATTCGACATTCCGTTCGCTTACCTGTCGCCAAAATCCGGCGAAGAACTTCGCCGCGAACTGCTGTAATTTGTCGCAGAAACATATAGCAATTAAAAATTTTTAACACCTCACAAACCCCCGTCGCTACGCGATCGGGGGTTTTTTCTGGTACTTTTTTTGCACTCATATACATTTTATTTGTACTATATAATAGAAGAAAGACGAAAAACCCGAACGAATAGAGCAAATTAATCAGGGGTGAAAGGTTTTTTTAATTGGCGAATGGGGAATCGAATGTTTTAAACTTTGTAATTATCACGGGATGATAGTATAAACGATGTGCGAAAAACTATAAAAGAGCTGGAGGACACGTCCTCGCAGTTACTGAGTAAAGGGAGTGTAGAAACGTGGTAAGTACGATTACGAAAGAACAACAAACCGCGAAAGAATACGTACAAGCTGTGTATGACAAAGTGATTAGCCGTAACCAGGGCGAAAGCGAGTTCCATCAAGCAGTTAAAGAGATCTTCGACTCTCTGATCCCAGCAATCGAGGCTAATCCTCAGTACATCAAGCACAACATCCTCGAGCGGATCGTTGAGCCTGAGCGCGTTGTTTATTTCCGCGTACCTTGGCTGGACGACAACGGCAACGTACAAGTTAACCGCGGCTTCCGCGTTCAATTCAACAGCGCAATCGGACCTTACAAAGGCGGCCTTCGCTTCCACCCATCCGTTAACGCTAGCATCATCAAGTTCCTCGGCTTCGAACAAATTTTCAAAAACTCCCTTACGGGTCAACCAATCGGCGGCGGCAAAGGCGGCTCCGACTTCGATCCTAAAGGTAAATCCGATAACGAAATCATGCGTTTCTGCCAAAGCTTCATGACGGAACTGTACCGTTACATCGGTCCGGACACTGACGTACCAGCTGGCGACATCGGTGTTGGCGGCCGCGAAATCGGCTACATGTTCGGCCAATACAAACGTATTCGCTCCGGCAACGAAGCTGGCGTTCTGACGGGTAAAGGTCTGCTGTATGGCGGTTCCCTGACGCGTACGGAAGCAACGGGCTACGGCTGCGTATACTTCGTAAACGAAATGCTCGAATCCAAAGGCCTGAGCTACGAAGGCAGCACGGTTGTCGTCTCCGGTTCCGGTAACGTATCGATCTATGCAATCGAGAAAGCAACGCAGCTCGGCGCTAAAGTCGTAGCATGTTCCGACTCGAACGGCTATGTATACGATCCGAACGGCATCGACCTTGCGCTCGTTAAACAACTGAAAGAAGTTGAGCGCAAACGTATCAGCGAGTATGTTAAATCGCATCCGCAAGCAACGTACACGGAAGGCTGCACGGGCATCTGGTCGATCCCTTGCGACATCGCTCTTCCTTGCGCAACGCAAAACGAAATCAACGAAGAGTCCGCTAAGCTGCTCGTTAAGAACGGCGTTAAAGCAATCGGCGAGGGCGCTAACATGCCTTCGACGCTCGAAGCTATTGAAGTGTTCCTGAACGGTGGCGTTCTGTTCGGACCTGCAAAAGCAGCAAACGCTGGCGGCGTAGCCGTTTCCGCTCTCGAAATGTCCCAAAACAGCATGCGTCTGTCGTGGACGTTCGAAGAAGTCGACGCGAAGCTGCACCAAATCATGAAAAACATCTTCAAAAACAGCACAGCTGCTGCTGAGAAGTATGGCCACCCAGGCAACCTCGTAGTTGGCGCTAACATCGCCGGCTTCACGAAAGTTGCAGACGCTATGATCGCTCACGGCGTAGTTTAATAACCGCCCTTATACAATGAAGAGACCGCGCCTTGTGCGCGGTCTTTTTTGTACTGCTAATTGTGAACAAATCCAGACACAAACGGTCCTTTTATGTATATTCCTGTCTGATTGTGGTTGGCTTGTCCATAGGCCCGTGGTATACTAAAGGCAGACGAAGAACGTTCTTGAGCCTCCGGGGCTCAAGGGCGTTTTTATTTGTTTATTATGCTATTTTCGACGTGTTTCTTCTATTAAAATGTATACTCGTTTGCAGCGCTAACACTTCTCCGACAACAATGTTGTGCAACCCCTTACATCTTCTACCGTCACACAGCTCCATCTCTACCACTTCCATTCCGTCCTACCGTCTAACCTGCGAAGGCGTTACACCCTTATACTGCTTGTACAGCTTGGTGAAATAGTTCGGATTATCGCAGCCGACTTGGCCTGCGATTTCGGTGACCGTGTCGGTCGTGTCGCGCAGCAAACGTTCCGCTTCGTTCATTCGGCACAGGTTGACGTATTCGACAAACGTGCGGCCGGTAAGTTTCTTGAACATTTTGCAGAAATGGTACGGGTTCAGGCTCACGACTTTCGCCGCCTGCTCGATCGTCCATCGTTCCGCATACCGCTCCTCCACCTGTCGAAGCAGCGGCTTGAATCGCTCCCGGTTCAGATTGTGCTGCGAATCGCTGCCCACTCGGCCTTCTGCCTGATGCGGCAGCAGCGTACGTGCCAGCTGCGTGAACAGCATATGCAGGTGCGACTTGATGACAAGCGGATAGCCCGTCTGCTTTGCCTCGAACTCCCGCATCATCTGCTCAAGCAGCACATAGTGAGCGGCACAGTCCACATTCAGCTTGTCCGGCTGCACCGGCAGCTGCAGCTTCCCCTCCACATACGGCGCCACGAGCTCGGCATGAATCGCATCATGCGACCAATCGCTGAACAGCGCCCCGTTGAACACAATCGACATAAACCGAATATCCCCGTTGCATTGGCTGTAGCCGACATGCAGACCGCCCGCTGGTACGAACAGCACATCGCCCGGATCCACTTCATAGGGACGGCTGTCGATATGAAACACCGCACTCCCCTGCTGCATGATGATGATTTCGAAGTGCTCATGCCAGTGCAGAAACAATATATTTTGATCCATTCTCGCGTCCGGACAGCGATTGTCGAACAGCATGTACGGATAGGTTTTGTGCGCGAGCCGTGTATTCTCCCATAGTGCCTGCGGATGCGTCATGCGTTCCACCCCCCACAAGATCCGACTACTATTCCCCAAGATTATATAGAGAATTCAAGAAATGATAGCGCTATTATGAAGTTATTCAGTACTACTATAAGCCAATATTGGAGTGATACACAAGATGAGTAATTTGCTGCGCATCGGCACGCTGGTTGGCGGTGGGGACGCGGTTCGCGTCATTCCCCAGATCGTAGGTCACGGCTTCGAATCGTTCAGTCTCACCTTCTGGCAGACGACGGGTTCCGTTGATTTGAAGGAAACGGCGGCTCGGGTTCGCGAGCTGGCGGATAAGCACAATTTCGTTATATCGACGCTAGGCATCTTCGGCAATCCGCTGACGGGCTCGGGCGACAACGCGGATACACTAGCAAGCTGGGAGCGCCTGATCGATCATGCGCACCTGTTCGGAACGGACATCGTCTCCGGCTTCACGGGACGACTGACAGACCGCTCCATCGACGAATCGATCCCCGCTTATGCGGAAGTATTCGGCGAACTGGGCCGCCGTGCAGCAGACAAAGGCGTTAAGATCGCATTCGAGAACTGCGACATGGGCGGCACATGGACCCGCGGCGACTGGAACATCGCGCTCAACCCAACCGCTTGGGAGATGATGTTCAACGCGATTCCTTCGGACAACATCGGCCTGCAATGGGAGCCGTGCCACCAGATGGTCAGCTTGATCGACCCGATCCCGCAGCTGCGCAAATGGGTACAGAAGGTGTTCCATGTGCACGGCAAGGACGCAACGATCGCATGGGATATTGTTAAGGAATACGGCATTCACGGTCCGAAGGAGTTTGTCTGGCACCGCACGCCGGGCTTCGGCGATACGAACTGGTCGGACATCATCACGATCCTTCGCCAAGCAGGCTATCAAGGCACGATCGACATCGAGGGCTGGCATGACCCCGTCTATCGAGGCGAGCTGGAGATGACAGGACAAGTCCATGCACTGAACTATCTCAAAAATTGCCGCGGCGGAAGCATCGTTCCGAACCCGGTCTAACTCATAAGCGGAGGAAGCTCGACTATGACTAACACTTATCGGATTGCGCTCGTCGGCTGTGGAGGCATTGCGAATCTCTGGATGAAAAACGTCCTTCAGCGTAAAGACACGTCCGTCGTCGCGCTCATTGACGTTCGTGAAGAATCGGCTAAAGCCATGGCGGAGAAATACGGGCTGTCCTGTCCGACGTTCACCGATTTGCAGACAGCCATCGAAGCAACGGATGCAAATCTCGTACTCGATATTACGATTCCTTCGGTCCATTACGAAATTCGCCGCATCGCCATGCTGAATGGCTGTGACGTATTCGGCGAGAAGCCGATGGCAGAGACGATGGAGCAGTGCAACGATCTCGTTGCACGCGCCGAACAGACGGGACGCTCGCATGCCGTCATGCAGAACCGCCGTTACGAGCCAGGCATCCGCGCACTGCAGAAGCTGATCTCGGACGGCGCAATCGGCAAGCCCGGCTACATCGGCGCAGACTTCTTCATCGGCGCGCATTTCGGCGGCTTCCGCGATGCGATGGACAGCCCGCTGCTGCTCGACATGTCGATTCATACATTCGACCAAGCACGCTTCATCATCGGTGCCGATCCGGTATCGGTCTACTGCCAGGAATTCAATCCTGCAGGCTCCTGGTACGCAGGCAACGCGGCAGCCATCTGCATCTTCGAAATGTCCGACGGCTCCGTGTTCTGTTATCGCGGTTCTTGGTGCGCAGAAGGTCAGCCAACCTCGTGGGAAGCCGATTGGCGGATTACAGGCGAGACGGGCACCGCGATCTGGAACGGCAAAGACGAGCCTTATGCAGAAGTGGTCGCGCCCGGCGATCAGACGGGCAAGTTCATCCGAGATTACGTCCGCGTCAATACGGAGAAGCCGGTACTCGAGAGCGTCTTCCACGACGGCTGCATCGACGAGATGTTTGCCTCGCTGGCCGAAGGCCGTCCGTCCGGCACCTCCGGTCACGACAACCGTTACAGCATGGCGATGGTGCTCGCTGCGCTCGAGAGCGCGCGGACCGGTCAAAAGATCGACATCGCTGCTTTCATGGCGCAGCAATAATTCCTTCACCGCCACAACAAATAAGCCTTCAACGTCCGCTATAGCCGGATGTCGGAGGCTTATTTCGATGTAACCAAAAAAGACACCCGAAGGTGTCTGTGCGTTCAAATAAGGATAAAAGGGTGACTTCAAGCAGAGCCTAGGCGTCCTCGCCTTTCATAATATTATTATAAATCATGGAAAATTATCAGTCTACAATTTTTCTCGATTATGGGATACATTTCTTTAGGCAGCCTATCATTCAAAGGAGGGTATCCCCCACTGATTAACCTCTATCGCGTTTTTCACCATGCAATCACCATGCTCAGCCGTGAAGACCGACGCCCAATCGTGCGCAAAGCGACGCTCGACACCGTTAGCATGCTCATGCTGCCGCTCCGGTTGTTTTTGATCAAGCTTGTTATGGATCGTATTCAACTATGGGACCAGTCGACGAGCGCACGCGAGGCCTTGCTGCTCTTCTGCGCCGCACTCGCTGCACTCATGACCGCAGCTGCATTCATGGGCTCCTCTTCTCTGCTTATGCATACCCGCATTTATGAAATCGGCACCCTTCTCAAGGAACGCATGATCGTGGATAAAACAACCCGACTCCCGCTTCGCGCCATCGAATCGCCAGCGGTGCAGGACGCTCGAAGTCGTGCGCTGCAATATGCGCCGGATGCCGTATGCATCGAAGCAATGAGTTTCATTATCCAAAGCGTGCAGGCCATTGTGCTGACCGGATTCATCTGCTGGCTCGGTTATTGGCCGCTGGCGGTCGGCATGCTGCTGCTCGGCTGCGGGCAAAGCTGGCTCTACGCTGCGATCGGCACACGCTTAGAGCGTTCCCAGACCAAGCAGGCCTCCTCGCTCCGTCTCGCTGACCACCTTCATCGTCTGCTAATTGCCAAGGGCTCAGCGAAGGAAATCCGAATCTTCAACCTCCACACACTGCTTCAGCAGCGTTGGCTCGACTACAACGACGAGGCAAGCAAGCATCGAGAACAGGCTGTTGCCCGGAGCGAACGGCAGAAGCTTCTTCCCGAGCTTTCCTTCTCCCTCATTAGCGGTGCGGCGATTCTCATCATCATGCTCTCGAGCGCCTCATCTTCCAGCTCGGCCGGCGATTATGTAGTGCTGTTCCAATGCGTCGCGCTGCTGGCCGGCGCCATTCCGAGCGCAGTGAAACAGGTTGGCTCTTTAGCCCAAATGGCTGTGCACCACGACAGCTTCAACACCTACATCCAGCTTCCAGAGGACCTCACTGCTCATCAATACCAAGACGATGCCGCCGAGAGCAGCCACCCGATCGGTCTGCGCACAGAGCAATTAGCATTTCGTTATGATCACACCGCCGAGCACCCTGCAGCACTCAACGCTATCAGTTTCGAGGTGAAGCCAGGTACGAAGATTGCAATTGTCGGGGACAATGGCTC
Organism: Paenibacillus sp. CCS19; assembly: GCF_033239625.1. Taxonomy (NCBI): domain Bacteria; kingdom Bacillati; phylum Bacillota; class Bacilli; order Caryophanales; family Paenibacillaceae; genus Paenibacillus; species Paenibacillus sp. CCS19. Next base: position 212,284 of record NZ_BTCK01000003.1, on the reverse strand, counting down.
TGGCAAATCCACACTCGTCAAGCTGCTTCTCGGCCTCTACCAGCCGGATGAAGGCAAGGTTCAATGGCTGCTGAGTCAAGGCTGCCTGGAAGCAGGCCATCCAGCGTGCCGGACAGCCGCCGTCTTTCAAGACTTCAATCGCTACCAGCTCAGGCTTCGCGATAACGTCGCCATCGGTGATGTGACGAAGATCGACGATGACGCCGCCATCCATGCCGCCCTTGCTAAGTCAGGGCTGAACTACTCGCATACATCGCTGGACGACATGGTCGGCACCGCATTCGGCCGTTTCGACTTATCCGGCGGGCAATGGCAGAAGGTCGCAGCCGCCCGCGCCTTCATGCGCGGCGACAGCTTCCTCGTCTTCGATGAACCCACCTCCGCTCTCGATCCTCAGGCGGAACGGGAAGCGTTCGCACATTTCCTGCACGCGGCCGACGGGCAGACCGCCATTCTCGTGACCCACCGATTAGGTGCCGCTAAGCTGGCCGACACCATACTAGTGCTGAAGGATGGTCATCTAGTAGAGCAAGGCACGCATGAACAGCTTATGGCAGCGCAAGGCGAGTATGAACGGCTCTATCGTCTGCAAGCGGCATGGTATGCCTAATAATATCTAACAACGCTTCACCCCATCCAGAAGGAGGTCTTCTCTTGGCGTTATACTTGCAACGAGCGGCTGGCATCTTACGGCTGCTGAAGCTTATTGTTCGTCAGCATCCTGTGCTCACGCTCCTATGGCTCCTCGTCCCCTTGCTGTCGGGTCTTATCATCATCCCTCTGGCGAATGCCGAGCGGCATCTAATCGACACGGCTATCGGATACGTCGGCCATGACAGATCAGGCATCCTCCATGCGGCATGGCCCGCGCTCATTATGCTTGCCGCAGCATCAGTCGGAGCCGTTATCTTGAGCATGATGAAGAAGCTGACCGATACCTATATGGCCAATCGCGCAGCCAGGCATTTATTCACTGAAATTCAGAACCGCGCTATCCATGCACCGCTTGAGCAGCTGGAAACCCCCGAATACTACGATCGAATGAGCCGAGCCCAATCCGCAGCCGATCAGGCTTTGACGAGCATTCTATTCGCCGCCGCCGAAACCGTCCGGCTAACCTGCTCGCTTGTCGGCATGATCGTCGTCGTGGCAGCTGGACACTGGTCAATCGCTGCATTACTGCTCTTTGTCAGCATAATTGTCCTCATTCAGCGAGTGCGGCTTGAAATCATGGTGAAGCAAGCAGCAAGAGCGCTGACGACGGACGGACGAATGGCCGACTACTTGAAGCAATCGCTGTCTGAGCCGGCGGTCATCAAGGAGCTGCGCGTGTTCCGCGCTCTCTCCTATATGACCGAGCAATGGTTCGGACGAGCGAGCACGTACGAGATTACGCGAAACAATTACCGAAGGCGCGAAGGGCGCATGGCCGCATGGTTCGGCCTTGCCTTCCTCCTGCTGCTGTTCGCATCGCTCGCCATTATGCTCGGACAGCTTGACCGCCATGCGGTGACTGTCGGCACCGTCGCGATCGTATTCCAGACTATACTTCAAGCACAGGAGATCCCGCTTCAAATGTCATGGTCATTAGGCCGACTCTATGTGCAAGGCGCGATGGCTGCCGATTTAACGGATTTCCTTAACGAGCCTGTCAACACTCCCGTACAGCAACAGATCGTGTTGAAGGAACCGATCCATATTATTGTCTTCGACCAAGTCAGCTATCGCTATCCAGGATCACAGACCAACGTGCTGCAAGGACTGCATGCAACCCTGCGCGCTGGAGAGACGGCAGCGCTCGTCGGTATTAACGGCGCAGGCAAATCAACCTTCGTGAAGCTGATGCTCGGCTTATTCGAACCAACAGAAGGCCGCATTCTGATCAACGGACATGATATGCGCAATCTTGATCGGTCCAGCTTGCGGCGGCAGCTTAGCGCCGTCTTCCAAGACTGCGGCCATTACCCGCTCCAGCTGCGCGAGTATGTCACGGCTGGAGAAGCCTCAGCTTCAACCCGAACCTCGCCCAGTGACAGCGACATTCGTCAAATGCTGGCATCGTGCGGACTTCGCGCTTTATCAGAAGGTGACAATGCACTGGATCTGAAGCTGACCGACGCATGGCCAGACGGACGCGAGCTGTCCGGGGGACAATGGCAGCGGCTTGCGATCAGCCGCGCTGCCCTGCGCAGCAGTCAAGTCATTGCGCTCGATGAGCCGACCTCCGCTGTCGACCCGAGCGGCGAGCTGGAGCTGTACAGCATGTGCAAATCGCTCTTCCGCGGCAAGCTGGCCGTCTTCGTCTCGCATCGGCTCGGCTGGGCCCGTTATGCCGATCGAATACTCGTCCTGCATGACGGCACCATCGCCGAGGACGGCAGCCACGAAGAGCTAATTCAACAAAACGGTCTTTACGCCGAAGCCTTCCGCGCTCAGGCCGCCTGGTACAAGCCAACATCGGAGCAGCAGCCGGACGCGGCAGCGATATAATAACAACCCCGCCAACCCCTATTGTAATAGGGGTTGGCGGGGCACATTTTTACTTCGTCTTATTGTACGCTTCCGTAATCTCTTTCAGGATCTCGTCGCCGCCTTGCTGGCGCCACTTCTTGCCGAGCTCCTCAATCCCTTTGTCGATATCAATCTTGCCGTTGATCATATCAAGGAAGTATTGATTGTATATCTCGTTCACGATCGGGCTATTCTTCAATTCAGCCGGACCGATGGTAGGGACCAGGTTCGGAATTTGCGTCTTGGACGAAATCTCGACCGATTGAATGGCACGGTCACGATTCGGCTCCGTCTGCGGAAGGTAGCTGGCATCGAGCGGATAGATCACGTTGCCCCATGCAAGCGGATGCGACCAGCCGTTCTTCGCAAAACCGTCCTTGGCACGCTCTTCCTCGTTATACGTAATGGCGTCGCCGTTCTTCGTATAGTGAATGCCCTCGATGCCGAGCTGCAGCAAGTCGCGGCCTTCCGGCGACAAAATAAACTCGATGAACTTCGCAGCCTTCTCTTTATTCTTGGCTTCCTTCGTAACGCCCGTCAGCAGTCCGCCCTTCGGCACCGTCCACATGCCGCCTTTGCCCTCAGGTCCAACAGGCGGTGCTGTCCAGCCGAGTACGCCATCCGGGTTAACGGCCTTCAGGCTGCCTTCAATGCGGCTGACGTTGCGGAACAACGCATCATCCATTACGCCTGCCTTCTGCTGATAGAACTTCTGCTCTTTGCCGCCGTTATCATTGACCAGGAACTCAGGGTCGATCAGCTTCTCCTCGTTGAGCTGCTTCAAATATTCGATGCCCTGCTTAAAGGCCGGGTGCTCGAACCGTGGAATGACATTGCCCTGCGCATCCAACTCATAGTCCGCATAAGGAAGTCCATAAGCATAGAACGCAAAGTCGAATGTGCTGATGCGACTGCCCGCACCCGGCTTCGTCGTCGTAAGACCGTACGTATCCGCCTTGCCATTGCCATCCGGATCCTGCGTTGCGAATGCCTTCAGAACATTGTGCAGGTCATCAAGCGTTGTAGGCAGCTTCAGGTTCAGCTTATCGAGCCAGTCTTGACGATAGACAAGTGTATAGTTCGAATGTTCTCCGCCAACCTGATACAGGTAACCATAATACTTGCCGTCAATTGCCGTCCACTGCAGGTTCTCCAGCTTCTGCTTCACAGTCGGCATCTCGTCTAGATAATCGTTGATCGGCACCAGAATGCCTTCATCGATCCATTGAGATACAGCCTGCGTTGGATAGTTCGTCGTTACGACGTCCGGATAATCGCCGGAAGCGAAGGCAGCAATGACTTGATCGTTCGCGCCGTACGGCACGACCTTTACGTTCAATTTGATGCCAAGCCGTTTATTGATCTCCGCAATAATGCGGTCATCCTTCACGAGCGGCGCTGCAACCAGGTCGCCCGTCGTCAGATACGTCAGCTCAACCGGTTCTTCGGATGCCGCCGCACCCTCGCCGGATGCAGATGCTGCTTCCGAGCTGGATTTGGAATCGGACTTGCCGCATGCCGCGAGCAAGGACACAACCAAAGTGAACATCAAAGCCGTCGTCAATAATTTCTTCCACGTCTTCATCGATAAATACCCCCAATAAGTGCGTTTCGTATGGATCTTACTCCGTTACTCCTTCACCGCGCCCAGCATCGCTCCCTTGACGAAATACTTCTGGAAGAACGGATACAGCAGCAGAATCGGGAGCGCCGCCGCCATAACCGATGCCATCTTCACCGATGGACCGAGCAGGAACGTGCTCTCTCCCCCGCTCATATAGGCCGCTTCATTCTGGAACAACATGCCCCGAAGGAATAACTGCAGCGGCCACAGATCGTGATCGGTAATATAGAAGATCGCGTTGAAATATTCATTCCAACGGGCTACCGCATAGAACAACGTAATCGTCGCAAGCGACGGCATCGACAGCGGCAATACGATACGGAATAACACCCCTATATCGCTGCACCCATCGATCTTCGCTGAATCCTCGAGACTCTCGGGAATCGTCTGGAAGAACGTACGCATGAGAATAAGGTTGTAGGTGAAGATGACCGTCGGAATGATAAGCGCCCAGACGCTGTTCATGAGCCCGGTATTTTTGACCACGAGATAAGTCGGAATAATCCCCCCGCTGAACATCATCGTGAATACGAACAGGAACATGATGACGCGCGTACCCTTCAAGCTGCTCTTGGACAGCGGATAGGCCGCCAATACGGTGAACAGCATGCTGATCAATGTACCAACGACCGTTACGAATATCGTAACGCCGTAGGAGCGCCACAACTCCTTCATGCTGAAGATGTATTCATAAGCTTCCAGCGTAAAATGACGCGGGAACAAATGAATGGATGAACCTAAATTGTCATTGAGCGGACTAAGCGAGACGACGAGCGTATCCCAGAACGGGTAGAGCGTGGCTACCCCCAGCACGATCAGAATGATCGCGTTGAAGCCGTCGAATAACTTGCTGCCATAAAATCTGCTCTGCATATCGTTCCCCTCCTAGTAAATGCCCTGCTCGCCCGTCATTCTGGCCAATCGGTTCGCGATAATGAGAAGCGTGAAGTTAATGACCGACTTGAACAGTCCTACCGCCGCCGCTACGCTGAATTGTCCTTCTGTAACTCCGATCCGGTAGACGTATGTATCGATAATGTCCGACACCGAGTAGACCGCTGGGTTGTACAAAATAAGAATTTGCTCAAAGCCAGCTTCCATCATCGATCCGAGCCGCAGAATAAGAATAATGATGATCGTGCTCTTGATGCCTGGCAGCGTAATGTGAAGCATTCGCTTCCATCGATTCGCCCCGTCCATCATCGCCGCTTCGTACAGCTGCGGATTGACAGCCGCCAGCGCCGCCATATAGATGACCGTGCCCCAACCGAACTCCTTCCACATCATCGAGCCGATCAGCGTTCCTCGGAAGTACGACGCGTCACTCATGAACCCGATCGGACCAATGCCGATGCTGTGCAGCATGGCGTTCACCGCGCCCGAATCAAGCGCCAACAGGTTGACCATCAGACCGCCCAATATGACCCACGAGATGAAATGCGGCAAATAAATAATCGTCTGTATGCTCCGCTTGAACAGCTGCTGCCGCACCTCATTGAGCAGCAGCGCGACGATGAGCGGAAGCGGAAATCCGAACACCAGCCTCAGCAGGCTGATCTGAACCGTGTTCCAGAATACGCTCCAAAACTTATCGAGACCGAACAAGTACTTGAAGTGCTCGAAGCCGACCCAAGGACTGCCCATGATCCCTTTGGTAATACTGAAATCTTTGAAAGCAATAATGGCACCGTACATCGGAACGTAGTGATATACGATGTAGTAGATTACAGCCGGAATAAGCATCAGATACATATACCGGTGTTTCCACACATACCGCAGAGCCGTATTTCGCTTCACCACATCCGCTTGGCGTGCGCTGACCTTCGTCAGAACAAGCTTGCTTTCCGGTGTAGACATTCCGTCTCATCCTTTCTCTACAACAAGACCCGCACATCGCTTGGACACGCAAAAAAGACACTTTATGAAACAGCCCTCAAGCTGCTATAAAGTGCCTCCAGTTTTCTGGTCGGTTGGATTATTTTATTTCCTATCAGTTTACTAGGTATTATATTTGCACATAAAAGTTGGAAAGTCAACAATAAAAAACCGTCTCCGGAGCAGTGTCCAGAGACGGATCGCGAGCAGTTTGAAATGCTGAGTTAGATCTATATTTGCTTATGCTTTATGCGTCTACGATCAGCGTGCCCTTCATCTCCATATGCCCCTGACCGCACGGAACCGAGCAGCGGAACTCGAATTGACCCACCTGATCGGCAGTAAATTCCGCACTGTCATTGCCTTGTATGTCAACGTTGTAGACAGGAAGCGAGAGCCCGTGTCCGCCGTCATCACTAGTCAGCGTAATGCGAACTTTGTCGCCTTTCTTCACGTGAATCTCTTTCTGATCGTACTCCCAATCCTTCGCGCTTACCTTCACTTCTACTACGTCTGCCTTGCTGTCCGTCGTAGTTGCCGTCGTGGATGCCGCTTGGTCTGTGGATGCCGTTTCGCTGGACTTGTCCGATTTGCCGCAGCCGCTCAACATAGCGATTGCGATGACGACCGAAGCCGCGAGTAACGCCGACTTGTTCCTCAGAGGAATCCTCTCCTATCGAATAACGCAAATTGAGATACTTGCATTACGATAGCATATTTACCTTAAAATTACATGAGCGCCACCTTAATATTGTGCAAGCATCTCTTAGTTTCGTGTATGTAGATCGGACGCGCACGCTCCTATAATCAAATCAAGCACAGCGAACATTTCCTTATAGGAGGTACATGATTGATGAACCGCGAGCCGATTCGACTGACCGACGAGCAAATGAGAACTTTCGTAACAGAGGGATTCCTTATTCTGCAGACCGACTTCCCCGCTTCCTTCCATGAGGCGATGACCCAAGAGCTGCACCGCGTTTATACAGAGGAAGGCAATCCAGGCAACAACCTGCTGCCGCGCATTCGCGAGATTCAACAGGTGTTCGACCATCCAATCATCACCGGCGCGCTTACGAGTGTGCTCGGACCGAACTACATGCTGCATGCGCACCGCCATGGTCACTACAATGCGCAGCCGACTGCAGGCGGATGGCATAAGGACAGCTACTGGGGTTATAACAAAATGCGCCATCACCGCCCATGGTGGGCGATGATTATGTACTTCCCGCAGGACACGCCGATCGAGCTTGGACCAACCGGCATCCTGCCAGGCACGCAAAATTATGAGACACGCACCTTCGAATCCGATGAGGTCGAAGGCGAAGGATATGCCAGCGGTCAAGCGGGTACGTTCGCGCTCATCCATTATGATATCTGGCACCGCGCCACGGCGAACATCCTCGGCAAGCCGCGGTATATGCTCAAGTTCGAATTTATGCGTACGGCGGCACCAACGGAGCCGACTTGGAATTGTTCGGATTTGCAATGGAGAGAACCTGCGAAAGCAACGCTGCCGATCGCTCGGCATGAAGCGATGTGGGAGGATACGTGGAATTGGCTGACGGGGCGGACTGGCAGCCTTGCCGATACCGCTGCTGTGAGTGCAGAGCAGCTTGCTCAGCTGACCGCTGGATTAAGAGACGCCTTTGAGCCGACTGCGCTCAATGCGGCGTATGAGCTGGCACGAAGCGGCGCGGAAGGCGTTGCGGCTCTGCTGAATGGGCTGCATGATTCGTCCGCTGCGGTATCCCGCCTATCGGCATACGGACTTGCCGCTGCAGGTGCAGGCGCTGCCGGTTCGCTGGCCGCCGCGCTCGACGATGAGAGAGACGAGACCGTTCAGCACGCGGCGTTCGCACTCGGCGAGCTTGGCGCCGCTGCAGGTCAGGCTGTTCCAAAGCTGGCCGCTCTGCTGTCGCACCGCTCGCCTGCCGTTCGCAGCGCAGCCGTGGAATCGCTCGGCATGATCGGCGGAGCTGCGGGTACTTCGGCTCAAGAAAAGGCTCATGTCGACGAAGCCGTCAGCAGCCTCGTTCGCGCCCTGCAAGATTCGGATGTGCAGGTGCGGTTCATGACCGGCCTCGCGTTGTCCCGTATCGGAAGTCATGCAGCGGCAGCCGTCCCTGCGCTCGCTGTCGCGCTGGATGACGACAACCGCTATGTGCGCGCACATGCGCTGGAAGCGCTCCGCTACATCGGAACAGAAGAAGCGAAGGATGTCCTTATCCATTCCTTGTTCCAAGCCCGCTGGTGTGCGACGACAACGCCGGCGAACACGTTCTATCCTTGATCTATGGTTCACCCCTGCGTCGCAGGGGCTGCACCTGCAAGAGCCAGCTCTCGGAAGTCGGACGGCGATAACGCCGTGTATTCCTTGAACAGCCGGCTGAAATACGGCGCATCCATCGTGAGCGTCTCGGCGATTGCCGAGACGCTCATATTCGTAAAGGCGAGCATCTGCTTCGCCTTGCCCATTCGTTTGTGATTCACGTACTGAATAGGCGATAAGCCGGTTGTATTTTTGAATAGACGAATGAAGTAATTGGGGTGAAAATGAACCAGCTGCGCCAGCTGATCGACCGACAAGCTCTCGGATAGATGCTCGTCGATGTAAGCGAGTACGACGTTCATTTTGTCCATCGCGCCAGACGCAGGCGCTTGAACCACAATCGGATCCGCATGTTCGACGAACGCCGCAATGAGATCCAGCATCGCGGACTGCACGTGGATGGCGGCCGTCCACTCCTTGCTGTTATGGTAATGCACCAGCCGTTTGAATGACTCGCGCACACGCTCGCTGTCCGAGATTCGCACTGTTATCGGCGTCTTCAGCAGCTCGAACAGATTGAATGAACCGACCTTCGCCGTAAAATGGCACCAGTACTTGCCGAACGTATTGTCTCCGATTGTCCCGTAAGACTGGCGTACATCCGCAGGCAGCAGGCATAGCTCGCCGGGCTTTGGCAGCACCTTGCTGTCGCCGACCTTCAAATAGCCCTCGCCTTCTTCTATCCAATACAGCTTGTTCACATCAGGGATGTAGTCATCCTCGTTCCACGATGGCGGAACCTTCGTATAATGCGCAATCGCTACGTGAAGCTTCATGCCAGGCAGATAGGATTGCCAGAATGCGTGTTCATTGCCCCTCATCCTTCGTACTCACCTCCCGCTGTTTTTCCAACGATTACATGAATGTCTGCATTCCCTCCTACAGGGCAATTATAGTACGATTACAAACGTGACTTTATTGAGACCCAGGGAGACCTCTATTCATTATGCCTACTGACCGCAAGTCCGCCGGTACGTACGAGCTGTTGTTCGTCATCGGCATTATCGCAATCTCGTTCTCGTCTATCTTCGTACGCTGGTCCAGCGCCGACGTCGCCGTCATCGCGATGTATCGGCTCTATCTGACGAATCTGCTTATGCTGCCGTTCGTATGGCGCTACCGCCGCGAGTGGATGCGCTTGCGCCTCCGCCAATGGGGGCTGCTAGTCGCCTCGGGCGTTATGCTCGCGCTGCATTTTCTGCTATGGATGGCCTCGCTCCGGTTAACGACCGTTGCAAGCTCTACCGTCATTCTAACGCTGGAGCCGGTTTTTGTCATGCTCGCCTCCTTCGTGTTGTTCCGCACCCTCGTTAACCGTATGATGCTCATCGGGATCGGCATTGCGATGGTCGGGTCGATCATTATCGGTTCGAGCGATTTTGCCCTGTCGGGCGACGCGCTGACCGGGGACGTGCTGTCGATGCTCGGCGCGCTCGCCGTCGCGATCCACATGATGCTCGGCAAGCATCTTCGCAAAGATATGAGCGCCTTCGTCTATAACTTCTCTGTATTCTTCCTGGCAGCAACATCGCTGGCTGCATACAACGTTGTACGAGGCAATCCCTTCTTCGGCTACGAGCCGAAGGAATGGGGCGTGTTCCTGCTGTTGGCTATCGTGCCGACGCTGTTCGGTCATTACTTGTTCAACTGGCTGCTGAAGTTTATGAACACCGCCGCGGTGTCTATGTCCGTGCTCGGCGAGCCTGTCATCTCTTCCGTACTTGCCTGGATCCTGCTCGGCGAAGCGCTCACCGGCTATCAGCTAGGAGCCGGCATGCTCATTCTGTTCGGCGTATGGCTGTTCATACGACATGGGGATAAGGAATAGCTGCGCGGGTTCTGATACATTCGAGAGAAAAGGCTGCTCCGCGCGTCATCGTGCTGGAACGATGGCGTGACGAGGCAGCCTTATTGTTTAATCGATATGAACGACGTTAGCGCCTGCATCCCATACGACATTGTTGCCGAACGCTTCGCTGATAAGCCGCAACGGCACATAGGTGCGCCCATTGACGATGATCGGCTTCAGCTTCGCTTCGATTGCCTTGCCATTAACCGTCGTCACGCCGGATACCGAGTCGAGCACTACCTTCGTCTCCCCTTGCGTCGCAATGACAGAGCGAGTCGGTTGATCCCACTGAAGAGCAATACCCATCTGGTCCAAAATTCCCCTGAGCGCCACATACGCAGTACCGCCTACCAACAGCGGCTGCGAGTCGCTAAGCACCTTCTCGCCTGATAGATAGACATCGATGGACGTTCGCACAAGCTGCGGCATCCGAATCGTCATATCCGGCACGCCTGCCCCGGCCTGTCCTAGACCGTTCGAGCCCCAAGACATGACGTATCCGTTGTTCAGCAGCACATAATACGTGTTATTGCTTGCCGCGACCGCCTTGGCATTCGTGATGCCTGCCACCTGTTTGACCTCTTCCGGCTTGTCGTTGACGACCCACGTCCAGACTGTACCGTCCGATTTCACTGCGGCCATGTTTGAGATCGATACGACGTCTTTCAGCCCTTTCACGGGAAACAGCTCATTCATTCCAACCTCTGGACGTGCCCATTCGGCGTTTTTCCACATCCATACCGTTCCATTGAAGGCGAGTGCCGTTCCATACGTCGCCCCTGCCGCAATTGCGGCAAACTCGTTGCTCGCGCCCGGCTGTGGCGGAACCTGAAGCTGCTCGGGCTTCCGTATCACTTTGTTGGCAGCGTCGACATTATGGTCGAGGCCCCATGCCCAGATAAGTCCGGCGCTATCCAGCGCTGCTGACTCGTACATATCGGCGGAAATGGCGACGATGCGTGACAGCCCCTTCACCTGAACCGGCTTCAGCTGATTGCCTGCGCCTTCAATACCAAGCTGACCATTCTGATTGCCGCCCCATGCCCAAACCGTGCCGTCCTTACATAGAGCAATGCTGTGATCATCGCCTGCAGCGACGGCGATCATATCTTTCAGTCCTTCAACCTGGGTCGGCTCTACCGAAATATCAGCCGACTGCTTCCCATTGCCGAGCTGTCCGTGTTCGTTGCCGCCAACCGACCATACGGTGCCGTCTTCCTTGAGCATTAACGAATGGCGATAGCCGCCGGATATTTGTTTGACATGATCAATGTGCATTTGAACGGACGAATAGGCCGGCTGCGTGTAGCCGTTTCCCAGTGAAGTATAGGCGCCGCCCCACGCCCATGCGGTACCGTCCGACTTCAGCGCATAGCCGCTGTAGCCGCCGCCGTCGATCTGCTTGATGTTGGACAAATATTTGCCGCTGCCGCCGGAACCCGAATCGGCAGCGATAGCCGCTGATCCTAAACTGCAGGTAAGGAACAACGTCATGCAGGCATTGGCAATTCGTCGAATTGTTTTCACGTACAATGCACACCTCCATGTACAATCCATTATTTAACATATAAGTAGACGGTGCTGCTTCTTCTAAGGTTTCAGCCATGATGGCTTGAATCGCGATTGCCGCAACCGATATTTCCATTATTTTTAAGGCCCATCGATTCACAATCCGCTGTATTCTAAATAAGCCGTTCAAGGCCAGGCATCATCCGCTTCAGATCGGAGTACGGATCTTTCGAAAGAGCTGGCAGCAGATGAACTTGGGCGATTTTATCGCTTTTGTCCCTTGCCGTACGGGGACTATCGAGGTATGCTGAGTAAAGACTTAGACTACATAGGATAGGGATCGATTGCATATGACTATTGGGTTCTTCGACTCGGGCATTGGCGGGCTGTCAGTGCTTGCGGAATCACTTCGGCGGCTGCCCGATCAGGATTATTTGTATATGGCCGATACATTGCATGTTCCTTACGGGTCCAAGACAAAGGATGAAGTAAGAGATTATATATTCGAAGCGGTCGACCGGATGATGCAGCAGGGCATCGACGCGCTCGTCGTAGCGTGCAACACGGCAACCAGCATTGCGGTGGAGGAGCTTCGCTCCGTTTATGATCTGCCGATCGTCGGCATGGAGCCGGCCGTTAAACCGGCGGTTGAGATGAACCGTGTAACGGGTAAACGCGTGCTTGTGCTCGCAACACAACTTACGCTTCAACTGCCGCGCTATTATGCGCTCGTCTCCCGAGTAGACGAAGGCGGCATCGTCGATTCGCTGCCATTGCCGGAGCTTGTTCGTTATTGCGAGAGTCTGCAGTTCGATCCGCAGGTGATGGAGGCGTACTTCCGATCCAAATTCGAGGCGTACAATCTCGACGACTATGGCATTATTGTGCTTGGCTGCACGCATTATCCGTTCTATCGGAACATTCTGCGCGGCATGCTTCCTAGTCACATTGAGATTGTCGACGGCAACGCGGGGACGGTTCGCCGACTGTCGGCGCTTCTCAACCGGTTCGGCATCGTCGGACACGGCAGCGGGCATGTCCGCTTCATGTGTACGGGCAACGAGTCTGCTTATATCGACAAAATGCAAACGGCGCTCGCCTTCTACGAGAGCAACCTAGCGCAACGCGAAGAATCGATTTCTTAAAAAATGAAACCCCGCTCCGGCATACGCCGAGCGGGGTTTATTGTTGTCGTGCCACCGCTATTCCAGCGGGTCCTCCATAAACAGGCCGTTATAGGGTGCATTCGGATCATCGAACTTCTCCGTCTCCAGCGTGCCGAAATCATCGATCATCCACTCGCCGTCTTGCTGCTTCAGCTCGACCTCCAGATGCCCCGCCAGCCCGATGGCATACCAGAGGTTAATCGTGAACGTGAACCGAATGGCGTCTGCCGACGTATACGTCGCATCAATCGGAAGCCAAGCGAAAGCTCGGCTCGTATTGCCGGCCTCCGCCTGCTTCGCGAACTCATCTCGCAGGAATCGGAATCCCGGATTGCTCCACGCTCGATTGGTGAACAACTCGCCTAGCTTGTTATCCGGCAGCTTACCGTCCGGGTAATCCGCTTCCGTTAGTCCGAGCGCCTGCTCGATATGTTTCGATGCATGACCAACAATCTCAGCTAATTGAATATATTCCTCGCTTCGATCCTTCACCGCCGAAGCAACCAGCTGCCGCCTCTCCCGATCCAATGTCCATGTAATCTCGAATCGACCGCCATTGTACGAAGTCTGAGCAGACAATGCCTCCCCAATCGACTCGATTGGACCGTTCATATCGAATAAGAACGAATCCACCCCCTTCAGCCCGCTGCTCTTCTCGTTGTATACGAACTGGAGCGGAAACGCTTCTTGATCGGACGTGATGGCATAGGCATAGGTTGTATACATGGAGCCATACCCTTGAGCGAAGCGATAATACCTTGGCTGGAATAACAGCACGTCCATTCCATCCAGCTGGATCACCTTCATCACAGCAGGCTCTGGCAGTTGACGGAGCACCTGACCCTTCTGATCCGGCAGCTTATGTTCCCTTCCCGATCGATCCACATACCGTATGGTGTACGTCCCCTTATACTTAGCCGGAGCGCCGTCCTGCAGCCTGACTTCGCCCGGCTGCGACCATACTTCCAGCTTGCCATATCGACTCGTACCCGCCGCCCGAAGCGCCGCCCTGTCGTTCACAATGTCACGACTGGAGCTCTCTGGCCAAGAAGCCGCATCATAGAGCTGGCTTTCCAAAAACCGGTTCGGTAACGACGGCAAGTCATACCCAGGAGCCAATGTTCCCGACTCGAGCTCCGTCATCGCTGTTTCCCCAGCCGTTGCGTTTTCAATCGCCTTATCCTTCGATCGATAAGGGAGAACAACTGCTGTCACAGCCACGGCAAGCATCAGTATAACGAAAGATGCGAGGAGAACGGTCTGCTTTTGCTTAACGGACACAAGTTCACCTCCTTGATAACATACATAAGTTCGTTCTCTAGACGGCAGCAATATGCAATTGGTTGCAAATGTAAGGATTGTGTATTCAATCGATTCCCTGGAATGGTATACTCTTGGCATCTTTGCTTACCTACTGCACAAGGAGGCATCACGATGGATCAACGACCCGTCATCCGCTTAGCCCGTTCACCGCTGGAAGTTTTACTCGAAGTGCTGAATATCATCATTATTGTCGGAATGGTTGTCTACTTCCTCATTCGCTGGTGGGATCTGCCGTCGGACATTCCGATTCACTTTGACGGTTCTGGTGAAGCGGACGGCTGGGGTAACCGAGCAACGCTGCTGCTCTTCCCGATTATGGCCATTGTTCCTTATAGCATCATAACGGCCATCAGCCGCTTTCCGCATACGTTTAACTATCCAATACGAATAACGGAGCAGAACGCCCCAGAGCTGTATCGGCTCACTGTCCAAATGCTGGTCTGGCTCAAATTCGAAATCGTACTGCTCTTCGCATCGATCGGCGTCATCATGATACGCAGCGCCGAGAACGGCCGCGCAGAAGGCGTCGGGATTTTCACGATTATTGCAGCTCTCGTTATACTCGGCACCGTATTCGGCTATTTAATCTATATCATCCGTCGGTTCAGAACGCCTAGAGCAAGCTAGCTCCTGCTAACTCAACGCAAGGTTATCGCCGTGTTCCTGCCACCCGGACGATATCCGGAACCTCCAATATGCGCTGATCCGGCACATCCGCCGCTACGCGGATCATCGCTTGTCCCAACTCGCGCAGCGTCAGCGCGTACTTCGGGAACAGGCGGCGTAGCATCGGGTACATCCACGCAATATATTTATAGTACTTATTCACGTTCTTAAGCCCCGGTGTCGGATGGATATAGCCGGGGCGGAACATATAAGCGGCCTTGAACGGCAGCTTCATCAGATCATTCTCCGTCTTCCCCTTCACCCTCGCCCACATCGACTTGCCCTTCTCCGTACTGTCCGTATGCATGCCCGTTACGTACGTGAACACCATATCCGGGTTGAGGCGGACAAGCGTCGACGCCACATGCATCGTAAGGTCGTAAGTCACCTGCCGGTAGGCAGCCTCAGACATGCCAACCGAGGATACGCCGAGACAGAAGAAGCACGCGTTAAATCCCGTGAGCTGCTGCTCGATCGGCGCTAGATCATGAAAACTCTGGTGCACGATTTCGGTCAACTTCGGATGCTTCACGCCGCACGGTCTGCGATTAATGACGAGCACCCGCTCCACCTCGTGCGACTGCAGACATTCATGCAGCACCCCTTCGCCCACCATTCCTGTTGCACCCGTTACGATAATGCTCAGCTTCTTCATCCACATCCGTCCTCCATCCTCAATTAACCATTGCCTGCTCGGCGCCAAATGCCCCCGATGAGACCTTAATAACCGCCATTACAGATCAGTATACGGTGCCAGAACATGGAACTCAATTGACTGCCCGTCAACCATTCTCCCCCTCATCGCTAGAATATCCGACATATGCTACACTTGTACGAGCAGTTCTTACACACTTCATTATCGATTCTATATATAGATAGGGAGAGTACCTCGCAATGAAACTTATATCTTGGAATGTAAACGGCCTTCGCGCTTGTGTGACCAAAGGCTTCGGCGATTATTTCCGCGCGGAAGACGCCGATATTTTCTGCGTACAAGAGACGAAGCTGCAAGAGGGGCAGATCGAGCTTGATCTGGGCGAGGAGTATGTTCAGTTCTGGAACTATGCGGTGAAGAAAGGTTACTCCGGCACCGCTGTCTTCACGCGGATAAAACCGCTATCCGTACGTTACGGCATAGAAGAAGACAGCGAGGACGAAGGCAGAATTCTAACCCTCGAGTTCGACAACTTCTACCTCGTGAACGTCTATACGCCGAATGCGAAACGCGATCTGTCGCGGCTCGATTACCGCATGGAATGGGAGGAGCGGTTCCGCAATCACCTGACCCGACTGGACCTGCTTAAGCCTGTCATTGTATGCGGAGACTTGAACGTCGCCCACCAAGAAATCGACATCAAGAACGCGAAGTCGAACATCGGCAACTCCGGTTTCACCGATGAAGAGCGCGGCAAATTCTCGATGCTGCTCGACGCCGGCTTCGTCGATTCGTTCCGACACCAGCACCCTGAACGCGGCGACACATTCAGCTGGTGGTCGTTCATGCCGAAGGTCCGCGAGCGCAATATCGGCTGGCGCATCGACTATTTCCTCGTATCGGCTAGGCTTGCCCCTGCCATCGTCGAAGCGGAGATCGACTGCCACATTCTCGGCAGCGACCACTGTCCGGTGAAGCTGGTGCTGTCGGAGACGCTAATGGGCTCTGCGTAAGCATACATTTTGCTGCAATTCATTAGGAAATCATTGGAGGAGGACTAACCGTATGCCAACAACTTTGTAATGGTTTATCAACGACACAATTAAAACTATTACAAGGATGCAAAGCATAATGTGCCTTTTCCCCCAGCTTGCAACGATCCTTGTGATTCCTGCATAGCTGATGTGCTTTGTTCCTTCTACCCATTAGGAGGATTGCAATGAGCCATTCACAGGACCAGAATAGAACGATCTTTACGATAGAGTGCGAAGATATTGTACTACGTGAGTTTCAAGAAGATGATTTGGATGATTTCCACGCGCTTACGTGGGAGCCGCACTTTCATGCTTATTTGACCGATTGGAACGTGACCCGGGAACAAAGAGAAGAGTGGTTCCTCCAGTATGAAATACCGGATAACCAACGATTCCTAGAGGCGGTAACCCAAGGCAGCGATATCGGGGAGTTGCGTTTGCGGCTCGGCATTATCCTTAAGGCTACCGGACAATTCATTGGCGTATGCGGGACTGGTATAAAGTACGAACTCCCTGCCCCGAATCGTGAGATTCTATATGGCATCTCAAGCGGTCACCGCAATAAAGGCTATACGACACAGGCCGCGCAAGGATTAATCAAGTATCTGTTCGAACACACCAATGTCACAAAGCTCATTGCCATCGCAGAGGTCAGCAATCATTCATCCAATAAAGTGATACAGAAATGCGGCTTTGTGTTCCAAAATGATGTCGTCATCGATAATTGCACCTATCATTACTACCGGTTGAGTGCAAACTAGCTAACAACAAATTTGCTAATAAGGGGCTGCCACTCGGCAGCCCCTTATTTTATACAAAAGAAAATTAACACAGCGACCTATACCCCGACTCAAGTCGGATACAAGAAAGAGCTAGAGGCGGAGTCTCCGCTGACCCTACGTATGATCACGCAACCCGACTGCGGCCGCTGGGAGGACCATTCGTTTCAGTGCTACAGTAGAGGCAGGGAAACAATCCAAGGATTGGATACGGAGGGTTAATTCATGTTCATTCGCAATGCAGCAGCCCGCAAGTGGCTGTTCGGACTGCTTGCTTTTCTGGCGGTAGGCATCGGCCTGTACGCTTTCGCCTTCTACGGCACGATCGACAGTGCGCAGAACAGTGGTTTCGCCGAGAACAAGGCAGATGATCATCTGCCGGATCTGTGGTATACCTTCATCTGGCTGCATGCGATCTCTGCAGGTACGGCACTCGGAATCGGTTGGCTGCAGTTCATAAGAAAAATCCGCCGCCGCAATCCGAATGTACATCGAATAGTCGGATATCTGTATAGCGCTGGCATAGCAGTCGGAGGCGTTACGGGGTTGTACGTCGCATGGTATGCCGATGGCGGGATAAGCGGCCGAATCGGCTTCACTGCGCTCGCGCTTGTATGGCTGTACACCCTGTTCCGGGGGCTCAAAAGCATTATAGTGGATCGGAACCAGATCGAACACAGTCATTGGTTTATCCGCAACTATGCGCTAACTTGCGCGGCCATTATGCTCCGCATCTATACCCCGCTTGCCGATGGCCTATTCGGCCTCGATACGAACGATTCGTTCGCCGTCATCGGATGGTTGTGCTGGATGCCGAACCTGCTGTTCGCCGAGATGCTCATTAGCGGTCGCGGACAGTCACGCCATCGGCCGATCGAGCTGTAGGCGGGAAATGAGGAATCGATGAGAAAACCGCAGCGTCAACAGCTCGAACTGACCGTCGCCGTATGGAGCATGAGCATGCTTATGCTTCTCCGTGCAAGCCATCAACATGCGAAAGTAGAGGCAGAGACTACAAGCGCAAACGCTAGCCCTGCATTCTTGGATATCGCACCTCCCCTTCCGTGCCATAATATATAAACGCCAAAAAGGGTGTACGCATTCCGTGTACACCCTTCTTTCGTACAACTTCGCGCATGTTCGCCTGCGCATTACCAGCCGAAATCCAGCGTCTTGCCCGTCTCCGCCAGCGTCTTCAGATTGCTCAGAATCATCGGCCAGCTTGCCTTCGTGCTCTCGTAAGACGGATGGTTGTCCGGCCACTGGTCGTTCACCAGCGTCAGCTTCGTAGTTGAGCCAACCGACTCCAGCGTAAGCGATACGCGCGTCTCCAGCTCCGCATGATTCTCCCGATAGGATGGACCCGGGTGCTCCGTATAGCTCATGAACCGGTTCGGCTCGAACGCCAGCACCGTGCCATAAACATGAACCGTCTCGTCTCCATCGTTGCCTGGGCCGATATAACGATACGGCGATCCAATCTCGAAAGTCGACTCCAGCACGCTGCCGAATAGAATCGCCTTCGTACCCTCCGGCTCGATAAACAACTTCCACACTTGCTCTACCGGCGCTCCTACATACAGCTCGAATCGAAGCTCTGTCATATAAATTTCCTCCATTTCGTCATCCATTCTTCGTTGCACGTTTAGCAATGAACTGATAGTCTCATTATAGAGAAGCAAAATTCACTAGTATTGTAAAAACGCGACAATGATTGATGGAGGTGGGTAATGCGGCGGAAGGAGCAAACGTCAGATCGGGGCATTCTGAAAGCGGAGATGGGCATGCGCAATTTCGCACTGATGCGGTATAACCCGTCCACAGCTCTCGCTCCCTATATTGAACACTATTGGACCGTTCAATGGGATTTGCGCGGACAACCACCATTCAGCCAGAATGTTCTGTCCTATCCCAACATCAATTTATCGTTCGAGAACGAGAGCGGTCGTCGTTTCACAGGCGTATACGGCGTTCCAAGAACGATCTATACTCGCCATCTCAAGGATACAGGCATGGTGCTCGGCATCAAGTTTCGTCCCGGCGGCTTCTATCCATTCTCGCAGCAACCCGCCTCGCAGCTTACCGGCCAGACCGTTCCTGCCAACCAACTGTTCGGAGAGTCTATCTCACATGTTGAAGATCAGATCTGGGAACAGGACAGCGGCGAACAGATGGCTCAACTGGCAGAGCAATGGCTGCTCACACGGCTGCCTTCCCAGCCCGACCCGAATACACAGCTCGTTAACGATATCGTAGAGGCCGCGATCAGCACCCGCGAGCTAACACAAGTTGAGCGAATGGCTGTACAATTCAATATGAGCACCCGGGCTCTTCAGCGCTTGTTCAGCCGATACGTCGGCGTAAGCCCGAAGTGGGTCATTCAACGTTTTCGGCTGCAGGAAGCAGCCGAGCTTATGGAGAACGGCGGTGTGACCGACTGGATCACGTTGTCGCAGCAGCTTGGATTTTTTGACCAGGCGCATTTTATCCGAACATTCAAATCGCTCATCGGCCAATCGCCCGATGCGTATCGCAAAGAAACCCTGCTCTAATTCCACTATCTATGATCGAGGAGAATCAACATGTCGGACGTACCTCTCGTTGAAATTGCCTACCAACATATTCGCACACAGCTGCTGAACGGTGTTTACCTGCCTGGTCATCAGTTCACGGAATCAGAGCTCGCCAGCGAGCTTGGCATGAGCCGCACGCCTATTCGTTCCGCCGTCTCGCTGCTTGAGAAGGAAGGCTTCGTTCAAACGCTGTACAAGCGAGGCATCATTGTCCGAGGAATCGAAGCCAAAGACCTTTATCATATATTCGACCTGCTCAATGCCCTATACTCCTATGCGCTCGATTGCATCGACCAAGGGATGTACTACGAGCTGGATTTGCCGCAGCTGCGCAAGCATTATGATCAGCTTGTCGAAGCGAGCGACAATCGGCAATACCGCGCATACTACGAGAACGGCCTCATGTTTATGCACACGCTGCTGGCATCCATCCGCAACCGCTATATTATTGAGACGTTCAATCTGCATCGGGACAAGCTGCTATTCTACGTCGTGGCTTACCGGCTGACGCAAGGCGCCAACCGGCCATATACGGGACGCAAGCTGTATGAGGAAATCTACGACCGGCTTGCGCAAGGCAAATACCAAGAGGCGAAACGAGCGATTATGGAGCATAAGCGCAACATGCGCGAGGATCTGCTGCGGAATAGTATGCTGCCTTAAATGCAAAGGATGGCTCCCGTATACAAACCACCTGTTCCACAATCAGACGTCGACCTAACTACATGCAATGACACATGCAGCCGACCGATTGGCTAACGAACCACAGAAACGCTATCGCGCCTCAATTGTTCCATTCACAGCTCTAACGAATTCCAGCAGCGCTATTACGTCATAAATGACCATTTCCCATCTAGCGGACGCCCAATAGCGTCCGCTAGATTCGTTACGGGAACACCGTACCGCTACGTGCTGAATAAGGTCGGCACGGTTCGTTAGACTCTCCCCTAGCTTCATTTCAACCGGCAGTTGAATTTGGAATCAACCTTATTCTCTTGCTGCTCCATTACGCGTCTTCGAAGCGCGTGCTATGATGAACTTGTCGGCGCTGACACAAATATCTCAATATAAAAGGATGTAGCGAAATGACGATTCGAATAGGCACGATGATTGCAGAGCTTCGGAAGGAGAGACGCATGACGCAGGAACAGCTTGCGGCAGCAGTGGGCGTATCGATTGCCGCCGTATCCAAGTGGGAATGCGAGAGCTCCTATCCAGATATTACGATACTTCCCGCGATTGCTACGTTCTTCGATGTATCTGTCGATGCGCTGCTCGGTTATCAGGTGCAGTCCAGCCAAGTCGAACGTTATAAGGAGCAACTGATGCAGTATTTCGACCTTTTCAAGGTAGATGCAGGACTCGCTCTGGCAGAGGAGGCGCTGATGAAGTACCCGAACGATTTTGATATCCTTCGGCATGCAGCCCAGCTTCAGATGTTCAAAGCCAATACCGTCGACCGTGAAGACGGTGAGAAAGAGCGCCTTGTCGAGCAGGCGGTTGACCGCTTCCAACGTGCATTGACGGTCAGGCCATCGAACTCACCCGTTCGGCCCGAACAATTGAAAATATTAATAGCATACACCTATGGCGATAATGGAAAGTACGATCAAGCCATCGCCATTCTCGAAGAGATCAACGTTCGAGGCGTAATGAACGTGGACATTGCCCGCTATTTGATAATGGCGGGAAAATACTCGGATGCAAAGCCGAAACTGCAGTCGCACTTGTGGACTTTTGCCTTCACGTTCGGTACCCTCGTTGCCAGTCTTAATGAATGCTTTAAGGCGGACGGCAATCCTGCACTTGGCATAGACTTGCAACAGCTTCATGCAGAACTTATGGAACGTCTTACAGGCACAACATCTAGCTACGCCGATCTAATTTGTGTATGGAGCTTCTTAGGATTAGCAGAGGATCAACGTGATGCAGGCGATATCGATGGGATGTGGGGCAGTCTTGCCAAAGGCGTCCATCATGCCCTGCGGTTCGATGCTAATCCTTCCTACGAGCAATCGGCGATCAAATTCATGGACGGCACGGAAGGCCAGATGGGCAAAGTTACTCCGGGTCACGCGTGCCAAGATGCGATTGATAAACTAACAAACAAATTTGCCGAGTTTGCCCATGATGAGCGTTATATGACTTGGCTGCAAGAATTGAAAGCAGCGGCATCAAGCGTCGACCCTGACATGCATTGATGCATCTGAAGTTAGCTTCCTGGCTGCTACTTTCAACAAACGATCCGATCAGCCACATAAGAACTTACACTAATCGCTAACGAATTCTGTACCCGCCACTATTTGACCGCCAATGAACCACAGTAACGCTATTGGGCCACATTCACGCCTTATTCAGCACTTAAGAACCTCAGCGACGTTAATACAACGGAAATGACCACTTCCCATCGAGCGGACGCCCAATAGCGTCCGCTCGATTCGTTACAACCCTAACGCCCCGCTGCAGACCGGATAAGATCAGCACAGTTCGTTAGACTGAGACTGTCTAACTGGACGCAGTACACCCAAGGACGCCGCCACCATCCACCTTTCGCAACTGCTTACCGAGCGCACCCGCCCCCGTCTGGCTAACGGACTAAGCCGCTGCTATTAGGCTGAGAAACATGCCAACGCGCTCTTTATCGGACTTCAATGACGCTATTGTGCAGCATTTCATCATTTCGCGCTGCCAAATCGACTAATAGCATCACTAAGGTCCGTTATCCTTCGTACAAGCTCATTACGATCGAACAGCGTCCCATCAGTTCGTTAGCTATGCACGCCTACTCCGCCATGCCCATTCCCGTGCAAGTTTCAAAATTACGCCATCTCTCCTGGCCTCCCACACCGCACCCCGTGCAGGTTGGGAGGCTTTTTGTCATACCATCGCTCTCCCTCACCTATTAAGCCCGCGTAAACACGCCTCCCACCATTAATAAAAACGAAAGATGGCGTTGACACAGGTTTTACATGCAAGATGTACATTTCTTGTATGCAAGATGAACTTGTCCTGCTAGAGGTCATCTGCAACCAAACCAACCCAACCTTTGGAGGTAAGAAAAACGATGGAAACGATCAAATTTGTTCACCTGACGGACACGCACATGAACGCACCCCAAACGGACAACATGTTCTCGAAGTTCAATCTCGCCGGCAAAGTGACTCGTCTGTTCGAGCACCTGCGCGACACGAACGTTGCACCTGCTTTCGTCATCATCACGGGCGACTTGTCGCACGAAGGCAATGTTGAGGACTATGCATACATCCGCCAAGTGCTGGATCAAGGCTCCGCGATCATTGGCGCTCCTGTGTACGTCGTACTGGGCAACCACGATCACCGCACCCCTTTCCGCGAGGGCTTCCTCCAACAAGAAGGCTCCGTAGACGCTTATTTCTATAGCATTACGATCAACGGCCTGCGCCTGATCGGCCTGAACTCGCAAGTGCCAGGCCAGCACCACGGCCGCATCGACGATCAGCAGCTCGCATGGCTCGAAGAAACGCTGAGCGTCCCTGCTGAGAACGGCACGATCGTCGCACTCCACCACCCGTTGCTCTCCGTTAACGGCATGCCGGACGACCATGTACTCGAGAATCGCAAACAGCTCGGCGATGCGCTTGTCGGCACGGACGTTGTCGGCATCCTCGCAGGACATGTTCACTCCAATAACGTCGGCTCGTATCACGGCATCTGCAGCGTCGCTGCTACGGGCACTGCTTTCGCCGGCGAAATGGCTGACGCTGAGAACTTCCGCATGTACGACTTCTGCGGTTATAACCTTGTATCGGTGAACCAAGAAGGCATCTCGGTCCAATCCGTTGTCCTGCCATCTACCCAAGAAGAATATTTCCGTTTCCCAGTCTCGATGCTCGCTGCTGAGACTAGCAACCACTAAATCACGCATCGGGGAGTGTAGAGAAACTATGCCGAATCAACTCATGCCAAGCTGCTTGATCCCCCTCGAAGGGGCATTCAATTTCCGCGATATGGGCGGCTACCGTACAACGGACGGCCGCACCGTGAAGCACGGCCTGCTGTTCCGTGCTGCCGAGCTGACCGGCTTGACGCCGAATGACCATCGCCAGCTTGAGGCGATTGGCCTCAAGCATGTGTTCGACTACCGCAACCGGGGCGAAGCCGAGCAGAAGCCGGACCCGGTCATCGGTCAAGCGGTCAACACGCGTGTTCCTGCCAACGAAGCGGCTGAGCAAGCGCCTCATATCGACCTTGCCGAGCTGTTCCAGAAAGGGCTTCATCACCACTTCTCGCAGGACATGCTGCTCCAGATGTATGCGAACCTGCCGATCGGCAGCCGTTCCTACCGCGAGCTGATGAAGCTTCTCGCCTCGCCGGAGACGAACCTGCCGATCGTTCAGCACTGCGCTGGCGGCCGTGATCGCACGGGTGTAGGCAGCATGCTCATTCTGCTGACGCTGGGCGTACCGTACGAGACGGTGATGGAAGACTACCTGCTCTCGAACATTACGCTGACGGACTACCATCAGGCGTTGTTCGATATGGTGTCGCCGTACATCAGCGTGGAGGAGCTGCGCTCCTTCGAAGAAGCGATGCGTCTGCAAGAGAAGTACCTCGATGCGTCCATGGACAGCATCCTGCGTGAATACGGGAGCTTCGAACGTTACCTGGAACTGGAGTTCGGTATCGACGAGGAAGTCCGTACGCGGATTCAAGACTACTGCCTCGAATAACACCCTCTGTCGCTCGCACGTTCAGGACATTCACCGCCGATAGGAGAGCCTATTTTGTCAAAAATGCAGCTTTCCTATCGGGCACCATAACATTCATTAAGTGGGGGTTCTATTGATTATGAAACGTCTGGCAAAAGGCGCGCTCGCACTGATGGCCATGAGCTCGATCGTATGGCTCAGCGCTTGCGGTTCGGAATCCAAATCTACGGGTGCTGCCGAGCTCGGAGCGCTCGATCCAGCCAATCCGACGAAGGTGTCGTTCTATTCCTACTCGCTTGCTTACCCGACCATGAAGGCGGGCATGGAACAGCTGATCAAGGAGTTCAACGATACGATCGGCAAGGAGAAAGGCGTCATCGTCGAAGGCGTTGCAGATACGACGATGCAGCAGTACAAAGCCGACATCTCGGCCGGCAAGGAAGTCGACGTCGTACAGCATACATTCAGTACGCTCGACAGCTCCCGCTTAAGCCTTGGCTTCAAGGCTTACGAGGATATCTTCCCGAAAGAAGAGCTGGACGAGCATCTGAAGGGCATCTCGTCCAACGCGCTCGAGCTTGGCAAAATCGATGGCAAAATGTACGGCCTAGCCTTTACGTTCAGCACGCCGATCGTGTTCATCAACGGCAAGCTGTTCGAAGATGCAGGTCTGGACCCTTCGAACCCGCCTAAGACTTGGGATGAGATCAAAGCGGATTCGCTCCAGATCAAACAAAAAACCGGCAAAGACGGCTTCGGCCTCGCGCCGAACAACGGCTGGGTAACGGAAGGCCTGATCTTAAGCAACGGCGGCCAAGTGCTTGCGAAGGACCGCAAATCGGCCGACTTCGGTTCGGATGCCAGCGTTGCAGCGATTTCCATGTGGAAAGACCTGTACCATAACGGCGGTTCCGCACCAGGCTCCGACGCTGAGCTCATGGAGCAGTTCATGGCAGGCAACCTTGGCATGTATGTCTCTTCGACCTCCCTGCACAGCGGGATGAAGAAAGCTTCCGAAGCTGGCGGCTGGAAACTGTATGGCGCAGCCCTGCCGCAATTCGGCGATACGCCGTCAGTACCTGTTAACTCCGGCAGCGTGCTTGCGGTTCGTCCGAACGATCCCGTGAAGACGGCTGCGGTATGGGAGTTCGTTAAATTCGTAACAGGCGATCGCGGCTATACGATCATTACGTCGCAGATCGGTTACCTGCCGCTCCGTACGGCTCTGGCTGACGATCCGAACGGCCTGAAAGATTTTGTCGAGCAGAATCCGCTGTACCGTATCAACCTCGATCAATTGACGCGCATTCAACCGGTTGCGATCTGGCCAGGCGACAACGCAACGGAAATGGCGAAAGTGTTCACCGACGCGATCGTGAAATCCGTTATGGCCGACGACGATGTGAAATCGACGCTGACTGCCGCACAGAACGAAATCAACGGCATGATGCCGTAACTACCGCAAGGTAGAACAAGAAAGGAACGATTATGAGCCAATCGTTGGACAATACAATCGCCCCCTCTTTATCGAGGGGGTCCATAATCGTGCGCAGACGCCTGAGCGCAAAGAAGCTGCGGCGCTTCAAGCCGTATCTGTATTTGCTGCCGGCTGTCGCACTGCTTGGCATTTGGATGTACCGGCCGCTGCTGTATACATTCTATCTCGCTTTTCAGAAGTGGAGCATGGTTCCGGGCACGTCACCGACATTCGTCGGACTCGACAACTTCCAGCACCTGTTCCATAACAAGAGCTTCATCGATTCAATCGGCAATACGGTCTTCTATACGGTCGGCCTGCTTCCGTTCTCCATCCTCATTCCGATGATCCTGGCGGTCGTTACGGACCGAATGGAGAGCAAGTCCAAGAACTTCTATCGTGCCATGTTCTTCATTCCGATGATTCTGGCGCCGGTCTCGGTCAGCGCGATCTGGCGGTGGCTGTTCCATCCGTCCAACGGGTTGGTCAACTATATGTTGATGAAGCTGCATTTGATCACAGAGCCGATTGCGTACTTCTCCGACCCGAGCTTCGCCAAGTGGATCATTCTGCTCATTACCGGTTGGAAAATGATCGGGTTCAGCACCATTATGTTCTCCGCCGCACTGACGAGCATTAACCGCGAATACTACGAGGCTGCTTCACAGGACGGTGCCGGATCGTTCCGGCAGTTCGTGCATATTACGATCCCGCTTCTGTCGCCGATGATTATTTTCATGCTCACGATGAGCATCCTGTTCTCCAGCCAATGGACATTCGCTTACATCGACATGCTGACTACGGGCGGACCGTACGGCTCATCAACGAACATCTATTACGAAATGTACCGTTTTGCTTTCTCGAGTTTGAACGTGGGCTTAAGCTCCGCGGCAGCCCTGCTGTTCTTCGTTGTGTTCGGCGTCATTGCGCTCGGCCTCAACATGCTGTCCCGCAGGTTTGCATTTTACGACAATTAAGGCTGTGAAGGAGAAGAGCGCAAATGTTCCATCGTTCCCCGATTCAATCGATCACTCGGCACGGGATGTTGATCTTGCTGTGCATTCTTGCCGTGTTCCCGCTGTATTGGATGGTGAACTCCTCGCTGAAGAACGAGTCGGAAATATTCACCTCGTCCTTCTTCCCGCATAAGCCGACATTCGGCAATTATACGTATGCGTTCACCGAAATGCCGATCGTTCGGATGGCGTTCAACTCGTTCGGCGTATCGATCATGATGACGCTGCTCCAGCTGGCGACCAGTCTGCTGGCGGCTTATGCGCTCGTGCGTTGGCGTTTCCGCGGCAAAGGATTGATTTTCTCGATCTTAAGCCTGACCTGGCTCATTCCGTTCCAATCGGTCATGATTCCGAACTACGTGCTCGTGAACGACCTCGGACTCAATGACAGTCTGCTCGGCATCGTGCTGCCGTTCAGCGTCTCGACGTTCGCCATTCTGTCGCTGTACCAATCGTTTCAATCGTTCCCCGGCGTGCTGATTGAAGCGGCGCAAATCGACGGCATGAGCGACTGGAGCATTCTGACGCGGCTCATTATTCCGAACACCCGCTCCACGATCGCATCGCTCGGCATTCTGCAGTTCATCAACGCATGGAACGAATATCTCTGGCCCATGCTGATCGCAAAATCGATGGACCATGCGCCGCTGCAGATCGGTCTCCGGCTGTTCGTCAACTCGGATACGAACCTATGGGGCTCGCTGATGGCGGCAACCACGGTGTCATGCCTGCCGATTCTGCTCATCTATCTGCTGCTGCGCCGCCAGATCGTCGACTCGTTCGTACGGTTCGGCATCAAGTAACAGACACAAGGAAGCCCCGCTTGGGACCCATAGGTCCTCGGCGAGGCTTCTTTGTTCGAGCATAGATGATAGATGGCGGACTAGATCTTCGTCTCTTCGATAACCGGTAACTCGAAGAGCATGCTGAACGCCACTTGGACTACAATACTTACGAGAAGCATGATAGCAACAGAGATGATAAACCGAGCGGTATTCCGCCGTTTGATCCAACCACGCACGAAGAAGATGCTGATGATCGGAAACGCCACTGCGTTGACAACGACCATAGCGAAGGAGACGACCGCATGTCCGAAACCATGATCCGAGCTAGCATCATAGTACGAATCGAATACGAGCGGAAACCCTCCGAAGAACACCAGCAGCGGCATGGCCACCCCAATGACCACCGATAAAACAACGGTTACTGCAAATAGGACGAACGATGTGCCTTTACTCATTCAACGACCCCACAATGGATTCTATTTTATGGTATGAACGGATCAATTATGGGTTCGAGGGCAATTGTTTGTCAACCAAAATGAACGATGGCGGCACTACGGTCTGGCTCGATGTAAAAAATAAGCCCCGCTGCGGATTGAATCCGCAACGAGGCTTGTTTGTTGAGCATGAATTTATAATTGCTTATTGCACTGCATCCGGAACTGGTGCGTACTCTGCCAACTGTGAGTTCTCTCCAATATGCTCTTTATCGAAGGTTACTTTCTCCGTATAGTAGCCGACAACGTTCTGATTCGCATCGTAGAACGTCAAATAGATGTACATATCATGTACGGGGTTGAAGCCCAGGAATGTATGCTGGTACGGATAACTGTTATTTACTTTGAACAAACCATGAAGTGATTCGTATTTGCCGTACGAGATCTTCGTGTCTTCCATCGTCATCACTCTTGGAGCCTGAGAAGCATTACTAATTACGTCGTAACTAAATTTCATCGTGGATGCATAAGCCTGTACGGAAGCATCGGTTGTGATTACAAAGCCGAACGAGGTTCTATTTACCTCATTGTTGTATGCATCCAGTTTGCGCAGCTCTTCCGTCGTCATCCGATTAATTACAATACCTGTGCGATCTGTGATGGTTGTTACAGGTGTGAGATCATAATGATAGTCGCCGCTCATTACTTCTTCTTCGCCACGCATCACTGTGATATTGATGGTTCCTTTAAGATCAGTCGGTTTAAAGCTATTGTAATTACCATCACTGTAGTCAGAGAGCTGCATATCAATGCTCTTCCCATATGCCGTACCCTTTGCCGTAAAAGCAGAGGAACTACTGGAGTCCGCCCCGGACACATCCACGGTCACTACATCTCCAGCCTGAAGGAGGTTCGAATTCAGCGAGTACGAAGCATTGTCACCATTGACAGACTTAATAATACGGAATGCTTCTTGGATATTCCGTTGGTAGAAGAACTCAACATTGTAATACTTAGTCCGTATACCATCAAGGCTTCTGACCGAAATAGCGACTTCCGCATCCTCTTTGGCATTCAGATGGAACGTATAATCTCCCTTATCTGCCTTTAGGTTCGTGTACACTCCTTCAGAAGATCTGAACAACGTTACGTTTACAGTTGCGTTCGGATTAACTGCTAATGCGTTTAGTTTAAAATCTCCGCCTTTGAAGTCAACAGGGAGTGCCACTTCGTATTGGAATGTATCGGCTTCAAAGCCCGTTCCAACCGAATTACCTGAGCTATCCTTCTGCGTTAACGACAGCTCCCCGTCAAGCGCTGCGCTCAGCGAACTAAGGTGAGCCTCTGTCTCGTCGCCTGTACCGCTGCCATTGTCAGTACCACCATTATCTGTACCGCCGTTGTTGCCTCCATTATTGCCGCCATTGTCGGAACCGCCGTTGTCGCCTCCATTGCTGCCACCATTGTCGGAACCGCCGGTACTGCCGTTGTTACCGCTATTGCTACCGCTGCTCGTTCCAGCCGGAATCGTATCTTGTTCCTTGCCTGAACCATCAACCGTACTTGGCTTCGTCTCAAACGACGAGCCCTTCGCGCCATCGTTGACGGTTGCTTTGTCTACCTGGCCTTGACCGACCAGCTTGGATACTGCGTTCAGGACAAGCTCAGCGATTTTCGCTTCTTTGCCTACGTCGATCGCAGTGCCTTCCGCGTTTTGTCCTACCGATAAATTGTCGATCGAGCCGCTTGGCAGACTGATTTGAATATTAGCCGTCAGCACGCGCACATCTTCGAATTGTCCGATGAGATCAACATTAGATCCTGCTGGAAGCACATCCGACAGCTCGATATTCGAGAAGCCGCTGTCCGTTACATTTGACTCTTCGATCTTAACTGGCGAATTAACGATGACATCATTTACAGTCGTTGCACCGATTGCAACGATACGCACTTTACCTGATGCTTTATCGACGATAATGCGCAGAAGCACAGAGTCCTCAATGTGAATGGAATGCTCGCCGCCGCCGTTCACTTGCGTTGTGCCTTCAACGGTCACCTTGTTCAGCGTAACATCGCCTTCACCAACTTCTTTCGCAATCGTCAGGTTTCCTTTAATCACCATATTCTGCAGCGTAACATCAGCCGCAGAGATGACGACATTGCCTTCGATCGTCTGTGTTTTGTCAGCCGATCCGTATGTACCTGCTTTATCGAACACCTTATCTTGCGTATTCGCTGAAGAAGACAGTCCGAGCGCTGCATCAATAGCTGCCACTGTCTCGGCACGCGTAATCGGCTTCGTCGGGTTCATCTTGCCATTGTTATCACCATTGAATACCTTCGCTGCTGCCAGGGCTGCAATTGCCCCCTTGCTCCAGCTTGCGATCTCATTTGCGTCCTTGAACTGGGAAACGTCTGTCCCTGTCGTATCGAGGTGCAGTGCTTTCGCGATCATAACGGCAGCTTCTTGCCGCGACGTATTGCTGTTCGGGGCAACGATGCCGTCACCTGTTCCTTGCAAATAACCAGCTTTATAACCAATTACAATGTCCTGATATGCCCAGTGCTTATCCGTCAAATCCTTGAATGTAACATTCGTATCTGCGTCGCTCAGGTTGAACGCACGGTTCAGAAGTGCCGCGAACTCACCGCGTTTGACCGGATCATTCGGCTTAAACGTTCCGTCCGGATATCCTTTAATAAGGCCCTGCTCTACCCATTTGGTTACGGTATCTGACGCCCAATGGTTCTCGACATCCTTTGGTGCTGCCGCGAATGCAGAAGACATCATAGCGCCGAATGCGAGCATAAAAGCAAGAAGAAGAGACAATGCATACTTCGTTCGTTTCACCTATTTTTCCCCCTTGATCAATTTGCAATAAGTCTATGAAACTATGAACTTTAGCCCCAGAGTCTATCGCCATAGTGCATAATTTTACCACCGAAAATGTGATGGTTCAATAATTCCATATGCTAAATTACCTAAAAGTTAATTAAAATCAATATACTATTCATTATAAATATAGAAATGATTGTAATATCAACTTAGTTTATATCCCTTTCCTTGGCTATATCACATAGGTTGTCCCCTTACAACCGATGAGACATTCTCCAAGAATGAATACTAGTATGGCGCCATGAATAATAGTATGATTTTGGTAATCGATTAACCTACACCATGCTCTGCAAAAGGCGGTGAAGCCCTATGCCCGACTGGTCTTACCAAACATTGTTCCGTCCAATCCTGTTCCGTCTTCCCGCGCGTATCGCGCGCGGATTCACGCTTCAAGCGATGGGTCGCCTGAGCCGGATTCCCGGCGGCACCTTCGTCATCAAGACACTTGGCCATGTGGAGCCGTCTCCGCTTCTTCGAAGCACCTTCCAGGGTGTCGATCTGCCCACGCCTGTCGGCTTGTCTGGAGCAGTCGACGCTGATGGCACTGCCGTCAAAGCGATCTCCCAGTTCGGATTCGGCTTCGTAGAGATGGGTCCCGTTACACTCAGACCTGTCGCCAATGATTCGCCTATACATATTAGTCCAGCCAATGAGAGCATCATCTATCCATGTGAGTACGAGAACCCCGGCGCTGAAGCTGTCCTGCATTGCATACGCCATCCGAAGCATCGGCTGCCGCAGTTCGTACGTATTGCTCCGTCACCAAGAGCCGGCCCGAGCGAAGCGGCTGATGAGCTGCAAGCACTGTACGAACAGTTCGCGGACGAGTCTGGCGTATCCGCTCTTATTATCGAGGCGTTGAGCAACTGCGGAGAAATTGCTGCGGAACGGCACTTGCTTAAGCGAATTTCTACATTCCTCGCCGAGCAAGAGGCCACAGCTAAAAAACCACTGCTCCTTTACATCCCACTTGATTTACCTGAAGCATCATTGCGAGAGATTGTGCAGGCAGCAGATCCCTCAGTATGGAGTGGATTCGTTATCGGGGACTACGTTCGGGCTGAAGAGGGCACCATCATCACGGGGCGGGACGGACGACAGGCGTGCATCGCCAAGCTGCATACGATCCGAGCCTATGCGAGGGGAAATCCTGTGCTGTTCGCATCGGCCGGCGTGCATGAACCGGCTGATGCGCTGGCGCTGATAGAGGCTGGCGCCGACTATTTGCTGCTGCACAGCGGCTTCGTATATAGCGGACCCGGCCTGCCTAAGCGGGTCAACGAGGCCATTCTATACGATAGACTGGCGAAGGAAGAGGCGCCGCCTTCGCCGTCTTGGTGGACCAACTGGGGATGGATGTATCTGCTCGGGATCAGCATGATGCTGGGCGGCGTCATCGCATGGATCATTGCGGCCAACTCGGTGCTGCTTCCCTACGATGAGGCGTTCCTCGATATGGCGCGCAGCCAAGTGGCAGCGATTAACGGCAATCTGCTGCATTTCATGTCGCACGACCGGATTACGCTCGCCGGCACGATGCTGTCGATCGGGATCTTGTACTGCCAGCTTGCAAGGCATGGACTCCGTCACGGACTTCACTGGGCGAAAACTGCGGTGTGGGCCTCGTGCGGCGTCGGGTTTCCGAGCTTCTTCCTGTACTTAGGATACGGCTTCTTCGACCCGCTCCATGCCGCGGCCGCCGTTATTCTGCTGCCGATGTTCCTGCTCGCGATGCGGAACAACCCGGACCGGCCTAACCGCATGCCCGTCAACCTGCACAACAGCACGGCGTGGCGGCGGGGACTATGGGGCCAGCTCTGCTTTATTGTCGTTGGAGCTTCCTTATGTATAGGCGGCATCGTCATCGCTTACGTCGGCATTACCGACGTATTCGTGCCGACAGATCTCGGCTATCTATGCACATCTAGCGATGCGCTTGACGTTGCCAATCCGCGGCTTGTTCCGCTTATTGCCCACGACCGCGCCGGCTTCGGCGGAGCGCTTCTATCCGATGCTGTCGGTATCCTGATCGTCGCTCTATGGGGACTTCAGCAGGGTGCAAGATGGCAGTGGTGGACGCTGCTGTGGAGCGGCGCACCTGGATTTGTCGCAGGATTGAGCGTTCATTTTGCAATCGGTTATACGGATTTCATTCATTTGCTTCCTGCATATTTCGTGCTTGTCGTATACATAGCCGGTCTTATTCTGCTGTATCCTTATCTCATGTCGAAGGAGCGTGCCCAACATGTCACACCCTAACCAATCCGATTCGATTCATATCTCAACAGACCGAAGCCTGCTCGACGTACATGACCTGTACGAGCAGCTCCGTCCGATGCCATGGGCAGTGTCCTATACCTGCGAACGTCTGCAGAAGGCGATTGACAATACGGCCGTCGTTGTCGGCGCCTACGATCAGTCGGCTGACGGCAAGCTGGTCGGGTTCGCGCGCGTCGTCTCGGATTGCGCGACATTCGGCTACTTGACCGATGTGTTCGTGCACGAGGATTACCGCGGACAGGGTTTGTCCAAAGCGATGATGCAGACCATTAAGGAGCATCCCGACCTGCAGGGCTTGCGCCGCTTCATGCTCATTACAGGCGACGCGCAAGGGCTATACGCCCAATACGGCTTCGAGCAGCTGCGGCACGCGGAGAAGTGGATGGAGATTTTCAACCCGTAATTGGCTGTGGCTAATTGGTCACCCCTGCCTATTGAACACTATCCCACTCCAGCAGAAACTGCCGAACATACTGCTCCATATACTGATGCCGCTGCTCTGCGATCTTGCGGGCAGTCGATGTATTGATCAGATCCTTCAGCTTGAACAGCTTCTCGTAGAAATGGTTAAGCGCCGTATTATTGCGGTGATCCCGGTACTCCTTCGCCGTCATTGCATCGCGCGGCTGGATTGCCGGGTTATGAATGGGACTTCCTTTGAAGCCTGCATATACGAAGGTACGCGCAATCGCAATTGCTCCGATCGCATCGAGACGGTCGGCATCCTGCACGACCTGCCCCTCCAGCGTACGCATCGGCGGGTTCGTGCCCGCATTGTAGGACATGGTGGCGATAATCTCAAGAATATGGGCTTGGTCTTCTTCCGCAATCGGCTGAGCCTCAAGCCAGCTGCGCACCTTCTGAATCCCGCTCTCCTTGGAATCATTGAGCTTCTCATCGGCAACATCATGAAGAAGCGCTGATACGGTGCAGATGAACCGATCTGCGCCCTCTTCCTCAGCAAGACGCTCTGCCATTCGCACCACGCGATGCACATGCCACCAGTCGTGGCCGGTTGCGTCATTCTCTAGTTCGGTACGAGCGAATTTCTCTGCCTCCTGGATGATTGAACTCACAAGCTGATCCTTATCTATAGCGCACATCAGTTGACTCTCCCTTGCGTACTTGTACTTTTATTTATTGGTTTAGTGGTAGGAATAACGGATGTCACGAAGCTTATTTCACAGTATATAGTCTTTTAATAACTGTAAAGGTTAACACAGCGGTTACTGGATCCAAATACGTGCGTTTCGACTCATTACTGAGCAATTAAGCCCCATAGGAACCGTTACCGTCTGCCAATCAGCTGTAAGTAACGAATAAGCTCTATGGCGGCCTTTAGCATTCCGTTCGTTCATCCTTGCCCGCAGCTGCCCTCTTACTTACCTGTCTCTTCATGCTGAATCCGCCTCACCGCGAAAGCGAAAGGAGTAACCAACCATGGATCTAGATACCCTGTATCGGACCTACAAGCCGGTGCTGCTTGCTTATGCTTACCGCATGCTCGGTTCCATAACGGATGCCGAGGATATCGTGCAGGACGTATTCATGTCCGTCCGCGATCTGGATTGGCATACGATCGAATACCCGAAGGCCTACTTGATGAAAATGGTCACGAACCGTTCGCTCAATACGATCCGATCCGCCCGCCGTCAGCGGGAGGTCTATCCCGGCACCTGGCTGCCGGAGCCGGACATCCGTTTCGCCGCAGCGGTTGCAGCGGATGAACCGTCCGAACAGCTCGTGCTGCGCGAGCGTTTCGGCTATGCCCTGCTCGTGCTGCTGCAGCAGCTGTCGCCGCTGGAGCGAGCCGTTTATATTTTGAAGGAGTCGCTAGGCTTTCCGTACGACGAAATCGCCCACATGCTGCAGAAAAACGAAGCAGCCTGCCGCAAGCTGTTCAGCCGTGCCAGCGCCAAGATCGGCTCGAACAGCCGCACGGAAGATGATGTTGCGACGAATCAAGCAGTTACGGCAGAACCTTATGTGCAAGCCTTCGCCGAGGCCGCCCAGACCGGACGATTCGAATCCTTCATTCGTCTGCTGACCGACAATGCCGTGCTCATTAGCGATGGCGGCGGCAAGGTTCGTACGGCCGTTAATCCGATACTCGGACGCGACCGCATCCTCGCATTCTTCTCTGGGCTGCACAGCAAAGGTTCCTACAATGGCATCTTCCATCATGTGCTCATAAGCGGTCAGCCCGGCGTTCTGCTCGTACGTCCGGACGGACATATGCGGGCATTTTGCTTCAGCTATACTGCCGATCATGCGATTGCATGTATCTACACCATTATGAATCCCGATAAATTACAGCACATTCATGGAGGGAATTCGGAGTTAATTGACCGCGCTTAGCGGTAAGGGGCAGCGCCAATAAGCAAGTAAAAGCAGTCGAAAAATTATTTTGAATGTTTCTCTCCTACGCGGTCACAAATCCAACGGCTATTGTGTCTTAACTAATGTCAGCCGGCCGCAGACGATAACAAATCGTGGAGGGAAACCAATATGAACACACTTACACAAATCAATGTCCAAGAGGTAAACCCAGAGGTATACAATATGATGTTGAAGCTGGAGGGCTTTATCGCCGCTTCCGGCCTCGATTACACCCTGTATAAGTTCATCAAAATCCGCGCGTCCCAGCTTAACGGCTGCGCGTTCTGCCTCGACATGCATACGCGAGACCTGCGCAGCAAAGGCGAGACGAACCAGCGGATCGACCTGATCAGCGTATGGCGCGAAGTGCCTTTCTACAGCGCAAGGGAGAGGGCCGTATTAGAGCTGACGGAAGCCGTTACCCTGATCGCCAAGGGCGGCATCCCGGAAGACGTCTCCCGGAAGGCGCGCGAGCATTTCTCTGAGAAAGAGTACCTGACGATCATTATGGCGATCAACACGATCAACAACTGGAACCGCCTGATGGTCTCCGCAGGCATGGTACCGACGCAGGTTTAAGCCTCCGACTTACAACATTCCATGCTAACAACAGAAGGGCTGAGCAGCTGTCTTGCGACACGCTGTCTCCGCCCTTCTTCGTTTATTTCAGATAAAAGGATTCAAACGATTCCGGTCCGCCGTCGCCCGGCTCCTCGGATCCGCCTTCTGACTGATCTTCCTCCGCTGTCGCTGTACGCTCAGCCGCTTCCTCCAGCTCTGCCGCCGTCTCCCGATCCGGCAGCTTATCGAACTTCACCAGCTGCCGCACCGTCGGCGGCTCTGGACGAAGCTGTCCATACAGCCGTACGTAGATCTCTTCGATCTCTTCACCGGTGAGATCCTCCTGGCGGAGAAGTTCCGATGCAATCACATGTACAAAATCGGAGTGTTTGTTCACGAGCTCCTTCACCTGATTCATCTGATCCTTGAGCAGCTCGTTGATCTTCGGACGAAGGGCGCGGAATCCTTCTACACGTCCGCCTACCGCCATCCAGCTGAATAATTCATCGCCCATGCCGACGATGCCGAGATAGGCGCCCGCCAGCGTCGTTGCCTGCTGCAGATCGGAGGTGACGCCGTTAAGCTTCTTGCCGAGGAATTCTTCTTCGACCGCTCGTGCCGCTAAGCATACTTGAATCTCAGCAAGTATCTCGCTGTCACTGCGGTTGTAACGTTCCGTCATCGGCTTCGTAGCAGCCAGACCAAGCGCGCCGCCGCGGCGCACAATCGTTACCTTCCATACCCGATCATGCGGCTTCAGCAAATACTGCGCTACCGCATGGCCCGCCTCATGGTACGCCACGTTCCGCTTCTCATCTGCGCTCATGGAACGAAGCGGCTGCTTGAGGCCCCATTCGTACGTCTCCATTGCAACGCGGAAATCCTCGTAGCTTGTTAACTGCGCACCCCGCTGGTGGGCGATGACGACCGTCTCGTTCACGATATGCTTAATTTGAGCCGGGCTGTAACCGATCGTATCGAGGGCAGCTTTCTCCGACGTGAACGTCGGATCGGTCTTCACCTTCTTGAGGTAATAGTTGAAAACATCCACCCGACCGTCATAGTCCGGCGAATCCACCCATAGCTTACGGTCGAACCGACCTGGACGCAGCAGCGCTTCGTCGAGCACATCCGGCAGGTTGGTCGCGGCAATCGTGAGCACCGGAGGGCGTTCAGCCTTCTTGCGACGCAAGCCGAGCTGACGCAGCAGCTTCGCGATCTTCGAGCTGTCGAGATTCGGCGGATCCATCTGGAGCAGCAGCTCGTTGAGCAGGCCAGAGCCTCCGCCCATGCCGAACATGCCCATCGCGCCGCCTCCGCCGCTGCCTTGACGTTTCATGCCGATTGCATCCACTTCGTCGATGAAGATGATGCAAGCGCCATAAATGCGGGCCAGCTTGCGGGCCTTCTTGTAAATGCGCATGACCTTCAGGTTGCCGACACCGAAGAACATGTTCTGGAAGCTCGGTGCCGATGCGTATGCGAAGGGCACCTGCGCTTCGTTCGCGATAACCTGTGCGAGATAGGACTTACCTGTACCCGGCGGTCCGCACAGCAGCAAACCGCGGATCGCTTCGCCGCCCATCTCCTTGAAGCTCTTCACGCCCCGCAGAAGGGTAACGATGCGCTTCGCATTTTCTACAATCTCGGGGTTGCCCCGGTAATCATCCCATGTGGCGCCCGTCTCCCCGGGCAGTACCCAATACGTCCGCCCTCGCGCGAGGAACCAGAACAGCGCAACGAATTGAATGATCATGAACGCCATTGCATAGAGAAGATTTACGACGATGCCGAGAATGCTTAAACCGACCATCCAGGTCGTCGGAGCACCCGCCCACATGAAGATGAGTAGAACGACTATTAGTGCTAAACTGATCAGAAATCTGCGCCACTTAATCCATTGGTAGTTCCTCATAGCGGCCATACTCCTTTGCACTGGAATGAATCCACAACTTGATAACTTCTATCTATTTCAAACCTAGCCGAATAGAACGTCCGCCGCGAGGATACTAATATTAATTTTTGATGACAGAACGTGTTCGTCGTAGGAGTTGAACGCGTTAGCGAAGTACAGAGCCGAGATACGCTGATTCGTTGTCGGTAAGTGATTGATTCTTGTGCGAATTGGAGAAGGCTTTCATTAGGAGTAAGAGGAATCGCTTGTTAACCGAATAGGATTGGTAAGTTTCCAACGGAATTAAGAAAGATCGATAGAGGCTGTTACCATTTACTGTACAGCATCCAACAGGAGGACGACAAGGACAAACTGTGCAGGGTGAGCAACACATTTACGGGGCTGGAAACAGGCTGTGCCATTAATAAAAAAAACATCACGTCCCCTCGTCTAGTCTGCCGACAAGGCTGGGCGTGATGTTCCGGACCAGCGGGTAGTGACATTTGCGGAAAATGGCCTCGTCAAACGCTATTCTACAGACGATGCTGCTCCATCCACTGAACAGCCCAATCGACGAGCGACCGCTGGCTGATCAGCCGAATTTCGGCATTGCCGATTCGATGTACGACAGTGCCCATCTCCCGATCATAAGCCTCGCCGAGCTGTGCGAAATCCTCGTCGTTCACGGCGAGCGTCTCGTACGTTACCCACCGCCGTTCGCCGTCGATCAGCATGGCGCTGCTTTCTTGGCTCATGCTCTTGGAAGCGTAATTCGCACGAGCCTCCGCCAGATGCAGCGAGGTGTTCTTGTCATAGCCAACGCCGATCAGGAGCACTTTTCCGTCCAGTCGATAAACCTTATCTAGCGGAGAACCGTCCCCGACAATGTTGCATAAGTCATGCTCCTGCGTTATATATGCGGCATGCCTGCCAACCGCTGCTACCGAACGTGCAGGATGATCGGAACGGCAAGCGCCCGGCCATGTGCGAAGCATCTCCGCGATGACACCCATGCCGATGACAGGCGTAACAGCCTTGTCATAGGCCGGCCAATGGGCGCGGATGATCGGCCACCACTCCTGCGGCTCCTCCCAATGAACGCCCGTTGCCGGGTCGAGATTTTTCCACGTCTGCGCCGGCATTACGAGCGTTCCTTCGTCACCCACAAGCGCCAGCAATGCGCGAATGACGGTCTCCGGACCGCCTACAACGAATCCCAGCTTGCTCAGCGAGGCGTGTACGAACAAGGTTTGCCCTGCCTCCACCCCGCACCGCGCGAACCGTTCGATCAAGTCCTCCTGCGTCCATATTGCTCTTGATTCTGCTTCCAGCTTGTTCATCGTCTTCATCTCTCCTTGGATATACAAAATAAGACAACCCCGCTGCAAGCAGCGGGGTTGTCTCTAGTAGCAACTAGGGATGCATGGCCCTTAAGTTGTATTTGCTATATTATACCAACGGAACCGTGGAACGACAATAGTTTCTCCCGCTGCATCCTGCCTATTGCTGGCCGCGCTCTTCTTCCTGTACACTCGGGAATGTAGGCAAAGGCGAAGGAGATGGGGGCCGCTATGAGCAAACAAGGGCTTTATCGCAACTTCTTTCTGCATTCCGATATTATGATCATGGCCGGCATTCTTATCGCACTGGCAGCCGTCGCGAGTTACCGCGAGTTTACATGGCTTAACGCCGCCATATTCCTCATCGGAATGGCCGCGTTCATGGTCAGCGAGTACATGACGCACCGTTTTCTGTTCCATTTGAAGACGCCCAACAACGCTCTTGCTTTAAAATTTCTTAAGCGCATACATTACGATCACCATACGCATCCGAACGACTTGAAACTGCTGTTTCTGCCGGTCTGGTACAGTCTCCCGAACTTGACCGTCTTCGCGGCCCTCTTCTACCTCGTAACGGGCATGCTGAACGCGGCATTGGCCTTCGGAGCCGGGCTTGTGTGCATGCTGCTCATCTATGAGTGGAAGCACTATATCGCCCATCGGCCGATTCAACCGACGACGAGGCTCGGACGCTGGAACAAACGGATGCACCTGCTCCACCATTACAAGAACGAGAACTACTGGTACGGCGTCTCTACGCCATTCGTCGACGTGCTGTTCGGCACGCTGAAGAATGAGAAGACGGTGCCGACAAGCGCCACGGTCAAAGACCTGGAGAAGCGTGGTCAGACGATGCCTTAAGGTGACTCGCTAGTTATACCGAAGACAGCCATCCGTGCACGACACGTGATGGCTGTTGTTCGATTGCCGTACAAGCCAAGTATTGCGCCAGGCTAAGCTAAGCTGCGCAAAAACGCCGCAATCTGCAGCCGTCCCATATGGTCGGCCCAGCCAAGCGGCGTCCCGCCGAACAGTCGATCCGGCAACCTCACATCCGCTCCTGCATCCACAAGCAGCCGTACGGCTTCGAGCGAGCCCGAATCGACGGCGTGATGCAGCGCTGTCGCATGCGCATGGAACGACGCCGGACTGTAGGCGTTCAAGTCAACGCCTGCAGCCAGCAGCCGCGCAAGCGCGGGCGCGTTCCCGTACAGCGCCGCTGCCGCCAGCGCAAGCTGGCGCTCCTGGGCATCCGCCTGCGCAATGAGCCGCTCGTACTCGCATCCGTCGAGCGGCCCTATGGCGGAGGCGACTGGCAGCGTCAGCGAGGCACCACGCGCGAGCAGCTGGCGGACCGCCGCCGTCTCGCGATGCGCAAGCGCGGGCAGCGCCGCCGTCTGCGGATCGGCGTGCGCGTCCAGCAGCACGTCGATGAGCTTATGCTGCATCCCGCACTGCCGCGCCGCGCAGCCGGAACTGACGAGCATGAGCGTGTAGTCCAGCTGCTCCTGCAGGCTGTCCACCCGTTCCCTCTCCGCTGCTGCAAGAATAATACGGACGATCTCGTCCGTGTTGGATGGTACATCCCCATTGCCGCGAATCGGATTGCCCGCCGTGAACCACAACAGATACGGGTGATGGAAATACCCCTCTTCGCCTGTATCCGCTCTCTCTTCCAACAGCGATGGATTTGCAGCTAGCAGCTGCTTCAAGCGCTCAGCGTCGCCCGCATCGATCGCCTGCACCGCCTCCAAGAAGCTTGGTGACGCTGCGTCTAACGCCGGCTCAACCATACGCCATTACCTCCCCTATTCGAACCAGCTGTCGATGCTCTCCAAATGCGGCGACACATCGACATCCGCGAACAGTCGCAGCCGATGCGTCACGCCTTGTGTCCCTTCTGCAATCGGTTTTACCGAGACATGGAGCTCGAATATCCCGCTCTTCACCGGTGTTGCTTGTATGCGAATATAGGTATGAGCGGCTGCAAGCTGATTAATCTGATCAAGCAGCTTGCGCGGGTCCATGCCAAGCGGCGTACTCGATGGAATCTCATAGTCGGAATAGATCGCAGCGTATCCTTTGAATTGCCCCTCTTCACCGGGATATTGCAGCGTCACCTCGGTTGTTTCGTCTATTTCGCTGAATGGCCCTGCATCGATCAAACCGATCGAGACCGATTCGAAGCAGCCTTCGTCAATTGCACTACCCCAGACCATGACACGAAGCCCCCTTGCCACCGGGCCGATGTTCGCCACCGAGAAAACATAATCGTCGGGCTCATGAGAACGACATTCCCAGTAATACTGATGAACGCCCATCTCCAGCTCTGCCGCATCGGATTCGAACCA
Organism: Paenibacillus sp. CCS19; assembly: GCF_033239625.1. Lineage (NCBI taxonomy): Bacteria > Bacillati > Bacillota > Bacilli > Caryophanales > Paenibacillaceae > Paenibacillus > Paenibacillus sp. CCS19. The sequence goes on along the minus strand of NZ_BTCK01000003.1, from coordinate 170,287 downwards.
GTCGAGATTCCACGACACTTTCGGATTATTATCTTTGAAATACATGGTCCTCACATTAGAAGACGTATGATGCTCATCCTCCTGCCAATACCGATAGCCCGTACCGCAATCCTTGATCGTCCATCCGAACAGCTGTCCAAGGTCCCGAAGCTTGTCCTCCGCGAAGACCGTCTCTTCCTTCCACAGCCTCGACAGATCCTTCTTCGACACCTCCGGCGGCAGCAGCCGCTCCCATCGGGCAGCTTGACCGTTGCGCTTACGGTTCCCATCCATCATTTCGTTGAACATCTCTACATCGTTCACATAGGTATCCTGGCTGGTTCCGTTATCATATAGACGCATATATAGCAGGTCGCTGTCATACACGAAGTTGCTAACCGAATAAGTCCCCGTGATCTGCGACAAAGCACCCGCCAGCTGATCCATCGCATCTTTATTCGACTCGCCGTACTCGTCATAAATCGTCAACCAGTCACTGTTCTCGTTCCACAACAAGACTATCGCCCGATCTGAAGGCTCCTCCGTCTGCTCGAAGCCGAGCAGACCCATCGCTTCAGGCACCTGATTCACCAACGTCTCACGAGCCGTCGCCCCCGCTGCTTTCACCTGAATATTGGAGAAAAACGCACCCATTCGCACACCCCATCCTTATGTTCACACCTAGTACACTTTGGTTCTATCGATAGAATTATATCAAAATTATGGAAATAAATATCCTACGAAAGGCCGTATTTTCGCGTAAGGACTAATCTATTTAGAAGGTTATGCCGATACATCTTTCAAGATATTATTTACTAATAATTAGCAAAGGGGTTTCGCGAAAGATGAACAAGAAATACAAGAAATTGCTTCTGATTCCATTGGGAGCAAGCCTTCTCATGACAAGCGCTGTGGCTAATGCAGCAACGACGAAAACATCGGCAGACTTCTCCGATCTAGCATCGTTGGATGCTGCTACTAAGGCTAAATTCGATGCATTGCTGGCAGCAGGCATTTTCGAAGGCAACGGCACCGCTACGTTCGGACTCAAAGAAGAGATGAACCGCGCACAGTTCGCTAAGGTTGCAGCCCTTATATTCGGCCTCAAAGTCAATGGCACGCAGACCTCAAGCTTCAGCGACGTAGGCGGCGATAACGGCAATGGATGGGCGATTCCTTACATCGAAGCTGCCAAGAAGGCCGGTATTATTAACGGCAGACCGGACGGCTCCTTCGATCCAGGCGCTCCTGTCACAATCGCTGAATTTGCTACAGCTATGCTGAGAGGACTTGGCGCGAAACCGGATCTCTCCGGAAAACCTTGGTACGCGGATGCCGTAAAACAAGCGGTGGATAGTAAGCTCATCCCTGCTGGATTAGACCCTAAACAACAAGCCACTCGCGGCGATTTCGTCAATACATCGTCCGATTTCATTAAAAATAAGGATGAAATCAAGAAGAAACTCGATGAGCTGCTCAACAATAACAACGGTGAAGATAACGGCGGCAAAGACGACGAGACGAAGGAACCGGAAGGCAATAATAACAACAACACGACGACGCCTACGATACCGTCCACTCCGTCGGACACGACAGCACCAACGATCACGGGAGCTACTATCGAAGGCAGAAGCGTAACGCTGACAGGCGGTACAAGCGGTACTATTAGCTTCCAAAGCGATAAATTCCTGACGCAAGGTACAATCAGCGTAAGCGAAGCATCCACGCTGACGGTTACTGCGGTTGAAGGCGTAACGCTGACAGACTATGCGTCCCTGTCGACTTCGCAGTCGCTTTCTGCTGGATCGAATTCGCTGAATCTGATCACCCTGCTCGGCTCATTGGATGCGAACTCCAATGGCGTAGGCGTGGCTAAGCTGGCACAATTGGACTCCGATCATAACGGTCTTGTGATCAGCGGCACGCTGCGCGACAACGCTGGCAACTCCAGCAACGTAACGTTGACGATCAAAGCGGACGATACGAAGCCAAACCTGACTGCTGCAACGATCAACGGCAGCGCTGTGACGATCAACAACAATACAGGCAGCTTCGCGCTCGCAGCGGATGCTTACCTGAAAACAGGTACAATTACAGCTGACGAGAATGCTGCGTTCAAAGTAACTGGCATTGAAGGAATCGGCGACCTGACGGCTTACCCAGCACTCACTTACTCGAAGGATCTGAAAGCTGGAACTGCAGAATCCCTGGATCTGGCAGAGTTCCTCGGCGGGGCGGATGCACAAGCCAACGGCTTGTCCGTTAGCCAACTGAAAGTGCTGACTGGTCAAACGAACTCGGTTGTGCTTACAGGCACATTGACGGACGAGGCAGGCAACGTTCGTGAAGTTTCGCTCACGCTTACGCTCGGCTAATTTTATTAACAATACAGAGAGCTCCAATCAACTGGAGCTCTCTTTTTTGTATCCAACAACCTACCAATCCCCGCCACCGCCTATGCAAAAAAACAGCCGCCATCGCTTTCGCGACAGCCGCTGCTCCTTATCCAACTTATTACGCGTGCAAACTCGCTTGACGCTTGTAGTGATCCTCGAGCACGAGGCAAGCCATCGCTTCGATAACCGGCACGATGCGCGGGCAGATGCTCGGATCATGACGGCCTTCCGTCACGATCGGCTTCTCTTCGCCGTTGATGTCGATCGTCTTCTGCGGAACCGAAATCGAGGATGTCGGTTTTACTGCAACACGGAACACAATCTCTGCGCCCGTGCTGATGCCGCCCAAGATGCCGCCCGCATTGTTCGTGATGAAGCCGTCCTTGTTCATATCATCATTGTGCTCGCTGCCGAGCATGCGCGCTGCCGCGAAGCCTGCGCCGAACTCGATCCCCTTAACGGCACCGATCGACAGCATGGCTTTCGCCAAGTCTGCATCGATCTTATCGAATACCGGTTCGCCAAGGCCTGGCTGCACGCCGCGAATACGGCATTCCACGACGCCGCCGGCGCTATTGCCTTCCTTCGCCAATCCTTCAACGAGCTTAACCATCTTCTCCGCAGCAACTGGATCGCAGGCCCGGACCGCATTCTTCTCGATGATGTCTTCGTCGAATGTCTCGCATTGAATGCCGCCGATCTCCTTCGTGTAAGCTACGATGCTGACGCCGCGCTGCTCCAGCGATTTACGCGCGATTGCGCCTGCCGCTACGCGGCCAGCCGTTTCCCGACCCGATGCACGACCGCTGCCGCGGTGATCGCGGAAGCCGTACTTCTTCAGGTACGTATAGTCTGCGTGACCCGGACGGAACAGATTCTGGATATCGCTGTACGCTTCGGACTTCATATCGTGGTTGTATAGGACGACCATCATCGGCGTTCCCGTCGCTTTGCCCTCGAAGATGCCGGATACGATGTGCACCTTGTCGGATTCTTTGCGCGGCGTCGTAACCGACGATTGGCCCGGCTTGCGGCGGTCCATCTGAACTTGAATTTCGGCCTCGCTAATTTCCAGACCTGGCGTAATGCCGTCGATAATAACGCCTACGGCTTCGCCATGCGATTCGCCGAACGTAGTAATTTTGAATGCTTCACCAAACGTGCTACCTGGCATATGCAATACCCTCCATCTTGCTGTTCGTTGTATTATTTCCTCTATGTTCAGTATAATCAATTTAGTGAAATTAATGAAATCGTCATTTCAAACGTCTGCCATAGAGGTGATCTATATCATGTCGATGATGAATATGGAATGGTATCGCATCTTTCTGCACACCGCCCGAACCGGCAACCTGACGCGCGCAGCACAAGAGCTCCATATTACGCAGCCTTCGGTCAGCTACGCGATCAAGCAATTGGAAGACGCGCTGGGCGTGAAGCTGTTTGACCGCCAGTCTAAAGGGGTTGCGCTCACCTCCGAAGGCCGCACGCTGCTCGACTATGTCGAGAAGTCGTTCACCCTGCTCGATAACGGCGAGCGGCAGATCGCTTCGCTGCGCAACTACACATCTGGCGAGCTGCGCATCGGGGCAAGCGGCCCGATTATTAAACATTTGCTGCTCTCGCCGCTGGACGAGCTTCGGGCGCAGCATCCGAACGTCCGCATTCGGCTGTTTCAAGGCAACACCGCCGACATTCGCACACGGCTGATCGAAGGTCAGATCGATCTTGGCTTCGTGCATCTTCCCTACGTCGACCCTGAGCTGCAGATTAAGCCGCTGACGGCGATCCAGGGCTGCTTCGTTGTTGGTTCCGCCTACAAGGAGCTGGCCCGCCAGCCGATTACGCCGGAGGAGCTGAACAAGCTGCCGCTGCTGCTGCTATCGAGAGGAAGCCATACGCGGCTGTTCATCGAGCGCTGGTTCGCCGAGCATGGCATAGCGGCGGAGGTCGACATGGAGCTCAACAGCTCCGAGATGCTCGTCGAGCTTGCTCGCCACGGCTATGGTGCCGCCTACGTCACTCATTCCTTCGTCCAGCAGGAGCTGCGCGAAGAAGCGCTGTTCGAGCTGACGACGACCGCGCCGATTCCTGAGCGCTACATTGGCGTCGCAACCCGAAGCAGCGCTTCGCTGTCGCTTATTGCGGAACATTTTATGGGGCTGTTGTCGACGACTTAGCGATTGTGAATTGCGTCAAATGCGAATAGCTGTACACGAAGATATCGTTGTTCCGTTTTGCAATGAAATTCGGACCGTCCTTCAACAGCGCTTTGTCGAGCGTCTTGCCCGTGCGCTTATCGAGTTGATACAAGTAGTCCTTCTCCGCGGTGAAGCCATATCCGGATAGAATGACATCGCCTGCGATCACGAAATTGCCCGCGTTGCTCACTAGCGATGCGGAACGCCACAGCATCTTATTATCCGACAGCCGAATCGCGGTTATGTAGCCGTTCATGTTGTTCGAGCTCTTCGCATACGTGAGATGGCTGTGCGCCACATACAGAATGCCGTTCTCGATCACTGCCCAACGTACCCGTTCATAAATGAATTCATAGTCAGCCTTCACATATTTGGGCGCAATCGCATAGTTGATGAAATCATACGCTTTGACGAATTTGCCTTTCACCGTATCCATAATGACCAAGTACCGGTTCTCGCCAAAGTTCTCGCCATAAATCAATATCGCATAATTGCCGCTCTTGATCGCTTGTACGATCATCTGTCCTTTATAGCTTGTCGGAACATCTTTCGGCAGATTGCCTTTGATATTGCGCACCGGAATCGGCACTGTATACTGCCCAGCCGTATACTCCGGCAACGTTGTCAGATCGAACGAAACCGATAGATCCTTCACCGACTTCTGGGTGAGCGCCAGCTTCTTCGTCGCAGCCGTTCCAGCAGCTGGCTTCTTCACCACTGCACTTACATAGTACTGAAAAGGCGGCTTCGGCAGTTCCTTCAGCGGGAGCGCCTCCAACGCAACCTCTAGTGAAGTGGCAGCATCGCTTGCCGCTGTCGTCGTTTCAACTGCCGCAGCTGTCGGCTCCGCGCTCGCTCCTGTTCCCGCTGCGCTCGTCAATAAAGCAAACAAAGCACCGCAGACAACCATTCTTCGCATCCAGACGTTTACCCTCATCAATCAACCTCTTCTCTATTGATTTCCAATCCCTACTCTATTTCTACCATAAAATAGTAGATTTGAAACCAACTATTGTTGCAGCAGCTTCTCTGGATTTTCTAATGCCGCTCCCACATTGAGTCTGTCGGACGTGACCATAGTCCAATTGCCCCACAATAGCTTTTCCTACAACCGTTGCACGCCCAAATGACGTGATTTAACGGGGTTAGCCGCTATGGCAACCGTTAGAACTATACTAGAGGATGACTAGGTGCCGGAATACAAAAAAACCGCAGCAGACTGCCCGGAGGCATCCACTGCGGCTGTACCGCGACCGCAACATATCAAGTTAAATCTGCACCAGCAGCAAAATAATCGACGTCAAGCTGAAGCACATGCTGATCAAGCATAGGAACATAAGCACCTGCTTGGTGTTAAGCCCCGCGCGCAGCAGCCGATAATGAGCTTGGCTTGCATCGGCTTGATAGATCGACTTGCCCTGGATGAACCGCCGCCCGACGACAAACAGATTGTCGAAGATCGGTACGCCAAGCGCCAGAATCGGAATGAAGATCGACAACACCGTCGCCTGCTTGAACGCGCCGTCCAGCGCAATAACCGCCAGCATGAAGCCGATGAATGTCGCCCCCGCATCGCCCATGAAGATACGTGCCGGCGGCCGGTTGAACAGCAGATAAGCTGCCGTTACACCTACTAGAACGATCGCCAGCAGCGCCGAGTTCGATTGTCCCATCACGAGCGCCACAACGAACAGCGTCAGTCCCGAGATCGCAGACAACCCGCCTGCCAAGCCATCCAGCCCGTCCGTGAAGTTGATGACCGTCGTTACGCCGAAGATCCACAGAATGGTCAGCACGAATTGCAGAATAACCGGCAGCACGACGTATTCGCCCGACAACGGATTGTAGAAGCCGGAGAACTGAACGCCTGCCATATAGACGAGCACCGCCGCCGACACTTGCACGATCAGCTTCGGCAGCGCCGGGAAGTCTTTGCCCTTCGTCTTGTACCAATCGTCAATCGTGCCGATTACAAGCAGCAGAATACCGCCTGCCACCAGCGCCCCGGTTTCCCAGGAGAAATCCCTCGTAATGAGCAGATACGAGACGAAGAAACCAATAAATATCGCATAACTCGCCGTAAGCGGGATCGGCTTGCGATGCAGTTTACGCTCCACCCCGGCTCGGGGCTTGTCCACAAAATCAAGTCGGAACGCGAGCTTCCCGAACGGCGGTATAAGCGCGATAACAATCAAAAATGAAAGCACAAAAGCGGCTAAATATACGATTACCCTCACCACCTACATAGGCTTCGAAATCATGAGTCACCTTATATTAACCGCTAATGCTGTCGATTAAACCATCCGTTTCCTCAAAAAACCAGATATTGTGTCAATCAGCGTCACTATCACGTCCATTGCCCGTTAGCAAAAGCTTAACATAACTCTCCGCATAAATATGGTTCAATGAAGGGAGCCATCATTCTATTGATTGACGGAGAGGAGCAGCATTCCTATGCCTACGCCGCAAACGGCCATCGTTACGTTATTGGAAACGTCTGATCTGCACGGTCATATTTATCCGACCGATTACCGGGATACCTACGACAAGCCGATCGGGCTTGCCAAGCTGTCCGCCATCATCCGCAAGGAGCGGAGCATCGATCCGTCGCTGCTGCTCATCGACAACGGGGATCTGCTGCAAGGGACGCCGTTCATGTACCGCTATGCCAAATATGGCGCAGGCGGCATCCACCCCGCCGCCGAGGCGCTGAATGCGCTGCGTTACGATGCCGCCGTGATCGGCAATCATGAGTTTAACTATGGACTTGATCTGCTGAATCAGACCGTCCGACAATCTGCTTGTCCGTGGCTGTCCGCCAATGTCGTCAATGAAAGAGACGGACAACCTGCATTCGGTCAGCCTTATCGGGTCTTCACCTTGCCTGCAGGCATCCGCATTGCCGTGCTCGGCTTAACGACGCACTATATTCCGAATTGGGAAGCTCCGGACCATATTCGCGGCCTCGCCTTCGAGGACGCGCTTTCATCCGCAGCACGCTGGGCCCGACATATTCGTGAGAATGAACGTCCCGATGCGCTTGTTGTCTGCTATCACGGCGGTTTCGAGCGCGATCCTGCTACCGGAGAGCCGACCGAGCCGCTTACGGGCGAGAATCAAGGCTGCGAGATGTGTTTGCGAATCGGCGGCATGGACGTCCTGTTCACCGGGCATCAACATCGCCTGCTTGCCGGTGAAATCAATGGCGTTGCCATCGCGCAGCCGGGCTTCGCCGGACAAGCAATCGCCAAGGTCCAGCTGACATTCGAGCGGACGGCGGACGGCTCTTGGTCGCTGCGCGAGAAAAAAGCCAGCCTGCTCCTTACGGCGGATGCCGAAGAGCAGGCTGACGAGCAGCTTCTTATACGGTTCGCCGAGCACGAGCGGCAGACGCAGCAGTGGCTCGACCAGCCGATCGGCAGCGTCGATGGCGACCTAGCGATTGTCGAGCCGTTCGCGGCGCGGCAAGCCGACCATCCGTTCACCGAATTCGTCAACCGGGTGCAGATGGAGACAACGGGAGCTGCAATCTCGTGCGCTGCGATTTTTACCGATGAAGCAAGAGGCTTCGGCAAGGAAATTACGATGCGCGACGTGACGGCGAACTACATTTACCCGAATACGCTCAAGGTAGTTCGGCTAACAGGCCGTGACATCCGGGAAGCGCTTGAGCAGAGCGCCAGCTACTTCGACCGAGACGAGCGTACGGGCGAAATAAGAGTAGCTGACGCTTACCTCCTGCCGAAACCGCGCCATTTTGACTATGACATGTGGGAAGGAATCGATTACGCGCTCGATATATCGCAGCCTGTTGGTCAGCGGGTCGTCAAGCTGCACTGGAACGACGCGCCCATCGATCCGGAAGCATTCTTCGAGGTTGCCATGAACAGCTACCGCGCGGGCGGCGGCGGCAACTTCAATATGATTCAGGGACGGCCGGTCGTGCGGGAGTTCCCGACAGATATGACGGAAATTCTGGCCGATTACATTATGGAACGTGGGACGATCCGCAGCGAATGCAATCATAACTGGATCGTTTATTAAGCCACTTGGCGGTACTGTCTACCCTTTGACCAATTTGGCGCGCATCTTATTGGATACCAATTCGATCAGCAAAATAAGGACGACCAGGCCGATTAGAATCGATCCTGCTTGACTCCATTTGTAGCTGCTCATTGCGAAAATAAGCGGCGCGCCGATACCGCCGGCGCCGACAAGCCCGAGTATGGAAGCATCGCGCATGTTCATATCGAACCTATAAATCGTCACGGACAAGAAAACCGACAGCAGCTGCGGCATAATGCCGTAGCGGATTTTCTCGAACGTCGTACAGCCGATGGACGTCATCGATTCGAGCACCTTCACGTCCAACTCTTCGATCGCGTCCACGTAAAGCTTGGCCAGCATGCCAATCGACGTAATGCCGATGGTGAGCACGCCTGCGAACGGGCCCGGGCTGGTCACTTTGATGAGCATCAGCCCATAGACCAGCTCCGGTATCGTTCGAATAACGATCAGCAGCAGCCTTGTCAGCCAAGCGACTGGCTTCGGTACGACATTGGAAGCGGCTAAGAAGGCGAGCGGAACCGAGAGGATACCGCCGACGATTGTACCGAGAAAAGCGATCGCAACCGTCTGAACGAGCAAATAGAGGATGCCTTGTTTAGATACGTTGAACAGAAGGTCAAGATCGGGATGAATGATTCCCTTTAATATATTAAGCGCGATTTGAAAACCGCTCTGGTTCACGTCTTTGAAGCTTATGGCGCCCACCGACCAGCCGATCAGAACGATGGCAATGAGCGTAATGATCAGTCTGTACCATGTCCTGCGCGGCGAAGCCAGAAGTTGTCTCTCAAGTGTAGTTATCATAACAATCGATTCTCCTTAAAGAGGTCGTTCAAAAAGTCCACTTTTGATCACGAAGCATCACAGGAAGTGTAATCGGCATCGAATCTTGGATGAAGCTGTGACTTCCGGTTCTCACGTAGCACTTCGCTACGCTCCGATCCTCATTCCCCGCTTGATCCAACCTTCTCGGTGCTGAAAACCGTACTTTTTGAACACGCATTTAAATTAACTTCTTCCGAAAATGTTCGCTTACCGTTTCGATCAGATAGACGGTAACGACTAGCGCCAATATGATCATCCCCACGCCCGAATAGTCCCGCCAGCCGATATCCTCTTTGATGAGCAAGCCGATGCCGCCTGCGCCAACATAACCAAGAATGGCCGCGTGTCTGACATTGCCCTCGAAGCAAAATAACGAAGTGGATAGATAACCGGGCAGTACCTGCGGAAAGACCGCATTGCGAAACGCCTGGATACGCGTCATGCCAAGCGATTCCATCGCTTCGAGCGGTCCCATATCGACGTTCTCAATCTGTTCATAGAGCAGCTTGCCGACATAGGAAATCGTGAATAGCATGATAGCAACTACGCCTGCCATCGGCCCGAGTCCGAAGACAAAGGTAGCAATGAGCGCCGTGACGAGCGTCGGCAGCGTTCGAAGCAGGCTGAGAGTTGTCTTGAACAAAAGGGCGACAACTCGGTTGCGGACGATATTGGAGGAAGCCGCGACAGCGAAAGGTACGGCGAGCAATGATCCGAGCAAAGAACCGAACAACGACATTTGCAGCGTATCCAGCAGCGCTCCCGACAGCTTGTGCCAGGAGTTCCAGTCCGGCGGAATCATCGCATCAATGATGACCCCAAATTCACCGATCCGAGTTACGAGCTTGTGCAGATTAAAGTCGGTGAGCTCGACCGAATAATAGACAGCTACAATGACGATAACGGCAATAAGCGGCAGCCGCGTCCGCTTCTGGTACACGACTTGACCGCTTGGCAGCACGATCTGCTTCGGCGGGAAAATTTTATCGTACATGGAACGCACGCTCCTCGGCCGAGGCTGCTGCTTCTTCCACTTTGCCGCCGTAAATATAGGACAGCACATCCTTCGTCACTTCAGCGGCACGCCCGTCGAAGACGACCTCGCCCTGGCGGATGCCGATAATCCGATCGGCGTATTCCAGCGCGATCTCCACATGGTGGATGTTCATGATAACGGAAATGTTCATGTCTTGGTTGATCCGCTTAAAATCGTCCATGACGAGCTTCGCCGTGACGGGGTCTAGCGAAGCGATCGGCTCGTCGGCGAGAATGATGTCCGGGCTTTGGGCTAGCGTACGCGCCAGCGCTACCCGCTGCTGCTGGCCGCCCGACAGCTGGTCAACGCGGATGAACGCTTTGTCCAGAATGCCGACCTTCTCCAGCGCTTCGAGCGCTTTCAGCTTCTGATCGCGCGAGAAGATCCCTGTCGCCCTCCGCCACAGCGGCAGATCGGGCACTAGAGATACGAGCACGTTGTTGATGACGGTCGCGCGAGTAACCAGATTGAACGATTGAAAAATCATGCCGATCCGCCGGCGGAACCGCCGGATTTGCTTGCCCTTGAGCCTCGCTGTGTCGACGCCATCCACAAGCAGCTGTCCGCTCGTAATGTCGTGCATCCGGTTAATACACCGAATCAGCGTCGACTTGCCGGCACCCGACAGGCCGATTACCGCAACGAATTCGCCTTGCTCTATGCTCACGTTGATGTTGTTCAACGCAGTCGTGCCGTTTCCATATGTTTTGTTTACGTTAATAAAAGCTATCATGGCGGCGATTCTCCGATCTTATAGTCTTGAACTAGGAAAAGATGAGCACATCAGGGCTGATGCGCTCATCTTTCTTCAACGATATGGGGATTGCTTATTTGACAATGAGGCTTCAAGCGGGGCGGCGTTGATTACTTCTTCAAGCTCTTGATCAAGTCTTGCGCTTTTCTTTCGTTGTCATAGTCAGACGCTTGAGCAGCTTTGTAGCCTTCATGGCTGTAGATCTTGATGACGTTCTTGCCTGCATCCGTTGCAGCGATGGCGATGAATGCGTTTTGCAGCGCTGTCTTGAATTCAGGCGTCATCTTCGCATCTTTCTCTTCTTTGCTCACGCTGACCGTATCGTTGTAGATGCCTTGCGTTACGCCGATAACGTTCGTCTCATCCCAGATCGATGCTTTGCGGCCGAGGTCCGTCGTCCATTTGTCCTCGTAATCGCGTCTAGCGTCCGCGTACGACACGATGATGTCAGCTTGTCCACCAGCCAGACGGGCGAAGGAGCTTGCATACGAATCCGACGTTACGACATGCGCGAGGTCGGTAATGCTTTTGTTAAAGTTGGCTTGCAGCCACAGCGTAGGATAGATGTAGCCTGCCGACGAAGAAGTCGACATGACCATCCAGTTCGCGCTGTTCAGATCGTCCCACGTCAGTTGCTCGCCGCCGTTTACTTTCGCAGCCAGCTCTTTGCCTTTCTCCGTTGGGCCAGCGATGAACAGAGCGCGATAGTACGTTGCTTGATCCGTCGTCGGCTTCGTCGGCTTGTTGTCGTTCCAATCCTTCGGATTGTCCGAGTCGTTCGACAGACCTGCGCGCGTAGCCGTCAGAATAACGTCAGCGCCATCGCCGTACAGCGCGTAAGTACCGCCCGGAATAAAGCCGATATCCGTCGAACCGGACGTCATTGCTTCGCCTACCGCCTCGTACGTCGTACCGACGTCGATCGTAACTTTATCTACCGTGTAACCTTCCGTTGCCAGTTGGTTTTTGAGAAGATCCTTAAGCGGATCCGTCGCCGTAATGATTTCGCTTGGGTCTTTCGAAGGCACGAAGCTCACTTTCAGTTCACCGATTTGTTTGGAAGCGTCCGTCGTCGAAGCCGTATCGGTCGACGCGTTAGCATCCGTTGAGGCTTTCGTGTCAGTCGACGAATTGTCCGTTGTCGTCGTTGTTGTGCTGTTCGCTGCGGTATCCGTCTTTTCTTCTTTCTTGTCCGATCCGCATGCGGATACAAGTCCGATAAGGAGTGCAATTACGACAAAGAGTACAAGCTTGTTTTTCACTTTTGATAACCCTCCACTTTTTTCGTCATTCACAGTACGAATCTATCGTACGCCGACTCTATTAACGGGCGGTTATCGGTATGTTACGATAATATTGAGAGAATATGTATTTAATGTTAATAGGCGTAAGCGAATTCGCTGTCTAGACAGTCCAAAAAACCGTCAACGCATGAGCGTCAACGGTCTTCTGTCCGTTCTAAGCTTGCCTACAATGCGCCTGCTTCCTTCACAATCTTGCTCGCCTGCTCGTAATCTTCCTCATCTACGATTGCAACAAGCATAATATCTCGGCCCGTCACACGGTTCTCCGGCGAGCCTGAGCTATAGCCGCTCGCGCTGACGCTGGCTGCAGCCAATATCCCCGAGTCAGGCAGATCGAAGTCGCCGCTAAGCGTGAGATAACCAAGACCAGGGAAATTGCCCGTGATCGTATTGCCGACCTGATCGATACTCTGATAACCCGGGCCTGCATAACCATCAATTCGTTCGATCGCATATTCGACGAGCTTCAACGACTGAAGCTGCTCCAGCGCTTGATTCGCCTGTTCCGGCGTATTGAAATAAGCGAATACCGGTCGTTCCGCCATGGTGGGTTTCACTCCAATTCGAACATCTCATATAGGTGGCAAAAGCCTCCAGTAGTTTGCGCCTCCTCCCCTGCATCTATTCGCCTGCCGATCGCGCAGATCCACAACCGCAGCAGATGCCCACGACAAACTCCTGCCATCAGCAAAAAAAAGACCCTATCGTCTACATGACGATAAGGCCTTCTAACGAAATATCGTTTACTCCGTGTACATTGCCTTCAGCTTCGCGCGCTCTTCTTTCGTTATGCCGAGGCCTTGTTCAATGAAGTTGTCGATCGAGCCGTATTTGGCTTTCATTTCATCGATTGCTGCCTGCAGGAATTCCTTCTGCACGCCCATCAATGCCGAGATTGCAGCTACAACGTTCTCGTCTTTCACTTGCTGTCTTACAGCTTCAACGGCTTTCTTGTTCGCTTCAGCACGATAGACGTTCGATGCGAGATAATCTTCCATTACCGTCTTCTCGTCAACGCCAAGCGTCAGCAGAATGATTGCCGAGCCAAGGCCCGTGCGGTCTTTGCCCGCCGTGCAGTGCTGCACGAGGCCGATGTTGTTCGGATCGTTCAGCAGCTCCATCAACTGGATGTAGAACTTCGGTGCGTCGACCATTTGCTTATTGAAGCCAACCATCATGGCTACAGCCGATGCTTCGTCCTTCAAAAGGCCCGATGCGATCATCGCGTTCAGGTCAGCCGCGCTGCCTGCATTGCCTTCGTCCGTACGGATATATTGTGCGCCAGGAATTACAGGGTCAGCGAGAGCGTTAACCTCTGCATCCGTGCGGTAGTCGACGATCGATTTCAGACCCATGTTATGAACGTATGTCAGGTCGGATGACGTCAGGTGGCCCAGCTCTTCGCCGCGGAACAGCTTGCCCCACTTCACCGTCTTGCCATCCGTCGTCTGGTAGCCGCCGAGATCACGGAAGTTGAACGCGCCTTGCAGGTTTACTTTGCGTTCGGATGTTACGATCGTGTCGCCGTTGCCGCCTTTGATCAAGAAGTAAATGCGTGCATTCGGATTCGGATCAGCCGTTACATAGCCGTTGAAAGCCGTGTACGTCTTCGCCAGCAGCTTGCCGTTCTTCTCGATATTGTCTGGCGATGTGCTCCAATATACTTTGGCCGCGCCTAGATCCGCACTTGCTTTCCAACGAACAACAAGGGTGCCATCGCTTGTGCGCTCCACGCTTGCCGTTGTGAATTGCCCCTGTTTCTTCACCTGCACAGCCTTAGCGGCCGGTGCAGCGAAGCTCGTCATCGGCGCTGCAGCGCCAAGTAGAATGGATGCAGCTAGAATTGCGGATGAAAGTTTCTTATACATGAAAGATGTGCCCCCTAGTGGTTATGTGCTTGTACACAAGAATAGGAGATTAGTATTCACAGCACATCAACTGCAAGTTAAGACTTCGTAAATGAAAGATGGAATTAGCGTGTACAAAAAATCCAATTTCATTATAATTTGATGTAATTGATTTCCACTTTGACCGATTGGAGGCTCCCCGCTCTTATGCCGCTGTCCATTGCGATCAGATCCATTCAAGCCGCCGACTATGCAGCAGTCTACGCCTTTCAGCAGGAATATCTGGACTCCGAGCCTTATGAGGCTTTCATTCAGCGGGTCGAGCATCCGTCCACTCTGTACTTCGCCGCCTATGCGGGGCGGCAGCTAGCAGGCATTATTTATGGCGAACCTTCCCGTCGAATCGATCTCCAATTTGTGTTGCAAGGGGTAGCTGTTAATCTCGACACCACACTCGGCTTGGCGCGGCGGGGCATCGGGTCGCAGCTGATGCAGAGATTCGAGACCGCGGCTCGGCAAGCCGGCGCGCGCGCCATTGGCGTCGGTTCGGCCGACGACCTGAAGGTCGAACGGTTTTATCTCAAGAATGGCTATCAGCCCATTGAACTGGTAGCGAAGAACGCCGATCACCGCGAGCTTGAGCGCGTGTCCATCCATGACTACGAGGCAGGCAAACAGCTGCAGGAGCAGCTTCGCACGAAGCATGAGGCGCACGAGGTTATTTTTATTTTCGCGAAGGAATTCGTATAGAAAGGCGGCCTCATCGTGCACATCGGAATTGACCTGGATAACACCGTACTCGATGCGACGACTCCTCATCTTCATTACTACAATCTAGCTTCGGGCTTAGCTCTAACCGCGGATGATGTCGATAACTTCTATTTGTACAAAATGTACGGGTGGAATCAAGAGGAGCGCGAAGCCGTTTATTATCAGTATGGACGCGACATCCACTGGCAATCGGCTCCGCTGCCGCACGCCATCGAGGTGCTCCAACAGCTGCATCGCGGGCATCGGCTGTCGATTATCACTGCCCGCCCGCTGCTGTTCCGTGACGTGACGCTCGAATGGCTTTCGCATCATGGCATTGCTTATCACGATATTGCTTTCGTAGAGGATAAGCTTCAGCAGTGCACCGACTCGGGGGTCGATGTGCTAATCGATGATGGACCGCACTATGCAGAGCAGTTCGTACAAGCAGGCAGGTCCGTCATTCTGATGGAACAGCCCTACAATCGTGCTGTCCCTTCCCACGACCTGCTGTTCCGTGCGTCCGGCTGGAAGGATGTACAGCAGCATATAGCTGTCATTGCCGCACTGTAGACACCACAAGAAAAGGGAGCCCCGACAGGCTCCCTTTCTCATTTGCAATGTTATTTGCTCAGTTCATCGATAACAGCCTCCAACGCTGCATTGTATTGCTATTGTCCTTCGTATAGCTGCCCCCTGTGTAGCGTGCAAAGAAGCTCCTAATATTTCCAATATCGCAATGATTCTCTTGACGGACCGTTCCGATGACTCTATACTTGCAGATAATGAGAATCATTATCATAATTAATGTCGTCAATGGGATGTCAACCGTCGGCGTCGGCACAATTACATATCGAAGAAGAACACACATTGAACGATAGATCAAGCATTACACTTCGGCGAATAGGGAGATGAGCATATGCACGAACAGGGCATTTACGATGTAACGATTATAGGCGGGGGTCCTGCAGGTCTGTACTCCGCATTCTACAGCGGTCTGCGGGAATTGAAGACGAAGATTATCGAATTCCAGACTTACCTCGGCGGCAAGGTCAATGTGTATCCGGAGAAAATGATCTGGGACGTCGGCGGCCTCACCCCTGTCACCGGCGATAAACTGATCGAGCAGCTCATTGCGCAGGGACGCACCTTCGATCCGGCTGTTGTACTTGGCGAGAAAGTAACATCTATCTCCAAGGATGAAGATACCGGCATTTTCACCCTGCATACTTCCTCCGGCGCGGAGCATTACTCCCGCACGGTCATTCTCGCTGTTGGCGGCGGCATTCTGAAGCCGCAGAAGCTGATGCTGGAAGGCGCCGAGAAGTACGAGGTGTCCAATCTGCACTATACGGTCAAGTCGCTGTCCCGCTTCAAGGGCAGAACCGTGCTCATCTCCGGCGGCGGCAACTCGGCGATTGACTGGGCGAACGAGCTGGAACCTTTTGCAAAGAAAGTGTATCTGACGTATCGCAAGGAACAGCTGAAGGGGCATGAAGCTGAAGTGACTCGACTGTTCAGAAGCTCCGTGACCTGCCTGCTGAATACAGACATTGAACGGCTCATCGCGACAGACGACCACTCGGCCATCGAAAGCGTCGCGCTGCGCAATCTGGATGACAACGCGCTGGTGGAGTTGTCCGTCGACGATGTTATCGTCAGCCATGGCTACGAGCGTGATAAAGATCTGCTGAAGAACAGCCAAGTATCGATCGAGATGAAGGACGAATGGTGCATCGACGGTACAACGATGAGCGAAACGTCCGTACCGGGAATCTTCGCCGCAGGCGACATTCTCGCGCATGACGGCAAGCTGCACCTGATTGCAGGCGCATTCCAAGACGCTGCTAACGCCGTCAACAAGGCAAAGCAGTACATCCTGCCGACGGCTGAAGCTTGGGGCATGGTGTCTTCACACAACGAACTGTTTGAGGATCGTAATCGGGAGCTTAAGAAGCAGCTGTTTGCGAACAGCTAGTACGCCAGGGGCTTTGCCCCTTGAACCCCATAAATGATACAAACCTAGATCAACATTTAAAAACCAACATTTCTACCCGCCCAAACCTACATTTCTACCCACCCAAACCCTCCCTGCAAGGGAGGGCCCCAAAGGGCTTGTGCCCTCTGGACTCCTCACAAAGACGCACCTTTGACTACTTGAGAACGTGCGCTCATACTTGCCGCTTGCGCGGCAAAACTTCCTGTTCGCTGTACCTAGATACACCATATCGTCCGCATACTTTGTTCGTACGTGTGCATCTGTCACCGCCCATTGATGGGATTACGATAAGCTGCATCATTTACAAAACTTTGTTCGTACGTACTCACCTGTCACCGCCCATTGATGGGACTGCGATAAGCTGCAACATTTGGTGTGTAAACATGACAAGTGCCAAAGTAAGCTGCCTACTCCTCGTCGTCTCCGCTCATCAGTTCGGCGAGCATCCGCTCGCGATTGTTCATGAACTGCTTCATGATGATGAAATGGTCCGTCTCCTCCAGCGCCTTCTCCTCTATGCCGTCAGGCGTTAGGTTGTAGATTGTTGCATCTGGGTAGGCCATTAGAATGGGGGAATGCGTCGCGATAATGAACTGCGAGCCCTGCTCCACCAGCTCATGGATTCGCGCGAGCATCGACAGCTGTCGGAGCGGAGACAATGCGGCCTCGGGCTCGTCCAATATGTATAGACCGCGTCCTCCGAACCGATATAGGAACGTCGCGAAGAAGGACTCGCCATGCGATTGCTCATGCAGCGACTTGCCGCCATAGGAATCAATCAACCGCGGTCCGGATGACGGTTCACTATCGAGTGCATCGACCACCGTCGCCAGGTTGAAGTAGCTCTCCGCTCGGAAGAAGAACCCGTCCTTCGGCCTGCGCGTCCCACGCACGAGCCGTATGTATTCGTACAGCTCCGAATGCGATGCCGCCGTTGAGAATGTAAAGTTAATCGAACCGCCCTCCGGATTGAAGCCCCATGCGACCGCGATCGCCTCCATCAAGGTCGACTTTCCCATCCCATTGTCACCGACCAAATACGTTACTTTCGGGTGAAACGACAACGTGCGCAGCTGCTTCACGACCTCCAAGTTGAACGGATACACCTCAAATGACGGAATGCGCTCTCGTTCCAGCTCCACCTGTCGTAAGAATGGCATTAAACCGTACATCATGAACACCTCCTAACTCATTCCATTATAACAACAAGAGCGTACGCGTAATAACATCATTCATCTGAAGACATTCGACTTGGGCCTTTTTCAATCGCGCACGATACGCGCATGCATATGGAACATATCGATGCACCACTGCGTCTAAAGGGCAATCGATCAGGAGGTGTTCAACTTGCGACTTGCCGTTATCCTATTCTCGTTCGTCCTATTGTCCGCATGCAGCAGTCCCAGTACCGCACAAACGCTGACACTCGAGCAGATAACAGCAGCATTCGAAGATGAGAATCTGCAGCTGCATACAGCCAATGCCAATCCCGCGAACATCGTGGAGCAGGGAATCAACGATGTTCGGCCAAGCGTCTACACGCTCAACGACAGCGATAAGATCTATTTGTTCATTTTCGACTCGGAAGCGGATCGGAAGCAGGGTCGCGAAGACTTTTATAACCGACCCGTCGACTTCGCGGCTCATACCGCGTATGAAGTAAACAACGTACTCGTCCTGTTGTTCTACGGAGGAGAAGAACTGGACGAAGATACGGATGCGAGCATTCGAACAGCTCTTGATCACCTCGGATCCAACCGTGCTGGAAAGTAAAAAATCAGCCATCCTGCGACTACCGCGGGATGGCTGATTTATTAATGCGAATATCTCGAAATGACTTGATCGAGCACCGACGCAACGCGCTGCGGACCGCCTTGAATATCCTGCTGCGACACCGTCACGCGGACGAAGCTTTCGTCCATTTCCATCGCTTCCGCGAAGTGGCCGAACAGTCCGACTGCCTTACGGTCGACTTGAAGCAGCAGCTCTGCGCCGCCGCCTTGCTGACGGAGGAAAATAAGCTCCAATTCATCCAATCGGCCTCTGTAAGCGCCAGTCGTCGGTACATACTCCAGCTCCTGAACGAACGGGGAATGCGAGCCTCCCAGACGCGGCGCATAGATCGTCTCCACTTCACGAAGACGGAAGCCAAGCGATTCGACCGCTTGCATGACCGTCCGCATCGGCTGTGTTGGCACAACATCGATGCGATCCTGGTCCGTCGGGTCTACCGCCGAGCGAATATCCGCCGTCGTCTGAATAAAGACGGGCGTTCTCCCGATTGTAAGCGGCGTGCTTACCGGCAGCTGGAAAGCGAACTCCACATCCTTCTGCTCATTCGCCCGCAATTGAATCGCCGATGTTGCGCGAATGACGCCAAGCTGCGCCTTCTCCTGCACTTTCGTATCGTTCACTTCTCTCGTGTAGTAGGTCATAACCGCCAGATCGATGCCCTCGATCCGCTGTTCGACCGCTCCGCCATAAATGCGAATGACGCCGCGAATTTCTTCTCCCGGGTAATACGAAGCCTTCTCCAGCAGCGTATCCACCTTAGCAGAACCGATCCCGACGCTGGCCATAATCCGATTAAATAATGACATCTGCTTCCCTCCTGCTTCTCATCCGTTGCAATGCGAGGCGAGGATTATCCCCCGTTCCTGCACCTATCAACGTTGTACGGATCAGCATGCAGAAACGATTCATCTTTATTGCATTCATTCCACAAATTGTTTAATACGAGCAAAGCCACCTCTCTCAAGGCGGCTCTCAACCCTTCGCTATTTTCTCCTGCCATACTTCTTCGCATAGGACAGCACTTTGCGATGCAGGCTCCGGTTCGAATGCTTCATCGCGGAAAAATGCGGCCGTGTATTCACCTCCAGAATCCACGTTCTTCGCTTATTGTCCAGTGCGACGTCGAGCCCCAGCTCACGGAAGCCGCCGGCATGTCTGCTGAATACCCGGCCCACCGAGCGGCCCAACCGCTTCAGCTGCGCTTCCTTCTGATTAATGGCTGACCTGCCGTATCCAGCCCGCGACAACGTCGTGCGGAAACCGCCTAGTCTTCCGCCCTGATGGTAGTTCGTCGTCACTTTGCCCGGCTTGCCGAGCTTCATGAAAAGCGCTGTACTTTTCCACGAGCCGCCCTTGGATTTCTGCACGACGACACGAATGTCGAACTTGCGGCCTCTGGCCGTCGCAAGGTAAATCCCTCTCTGCAGCAAATAGGAGCGTCCGCGCGCATGTCTGCTGAGATGCTTGTATAAGGCGTCAAGCGACGACATCCGATTTTTGGCATAGTTCAACTGCGTCTGGTAGCCGCCGCCCTGTTTGCGAATACGAATGATGTTCTTGCCGCCCGTACCGCCGGTAGGCTTGAAAAATACCGTTGAATACTGCGAAATCATCGAGCTTAGGTTGCTTCGGTTGAACAGCCGAGTCTTGGGAACGTAGCGGCGAGTGCTGCTGCTGGCGACAAGCCATTTGGTCTTAACCCACTTGCTCTTGATCGATGTACTCCGGTAGCCCATAACGATTCCACTCCTTCACTTAATCGTATGAGCGGCCGGAGATACTCGGTCGTGCTCTTGTCTAGCGTTTCCGTCCATTTTCTAGTCTCTGGACGCTTCGTACAATCGCTGCGCGAGAAGCGCCGGTTTCGTTCGAAAATAGGTCATATGATCGCCCGGAGACTTAATCAATCGGAACATGCCAAGCCGGCTAGACATATGAGGATGCCAGCCATAGCCCTCGCCTTGAGGCAATACATTATCCTCGGTCAGATACAAATAGCTTCGCGGCGTCGGGAGCCGATAGAAGGCTTTCAGATCCAGCCGCTCGAAGGCAGGCTTCGCCGGCTCAGGCCGTGCCTCACTATACAGCTGCTGCGCCAGCGCCAGATCCGCCACATTAACGAAAGCATCGCGGAACAACGGGAACGGCAGCATGATCGTGTCGTCCCTCGACGCCTTCCTTAGCTGCTCGAACGCCTGCTGCGCCGGCGGCGGGAATTGGTCCGCCACCGATTGCCCGTCGCCCAGCACGAACGCATTCATGAACACCAGCCGCTTGATACGATCCGGCACTTGCTCCGCCACCTTCTGAACGATGGACCCGCCGAAGCTGTGTCCGACCAGAATGATGTCGCGGAGATTGTTCGCTGCAATGTAATCGGCCACCGCCTTCGAGATCATCCCGTGCGTTACGTTCGTATTGGGATCGTCGCCATGCCCCGGATATTCAGGAATGTAGACGGTATGCCCTTTCGCACGAAGCTCCGCCGCGACGGGATACCAGAAGCTCGCATCCGCCCAAGAGCCGTGAACGAGCACGAACGTCAACGGCTGAATTGGATTCTGCTGTTGCTTCTGCTTATAGTACTGCTGCTTATGAGCAGCATTCTGACCACTATAAATCGTATACATTCCTCATGATCCTCTCCTCACAGACTTCGTCTATATGCCTAGTCTATGAGCTCGGGAAACGATCATGCCGAACAAGCAGCGTATGAACCGCACGCGCATATTCCCGCCATGAAATGGGCAAAAAATGGTGGTGGCTTTATTCCAATCAGCGGCGGATGGAACGAAGAAAGGGCGGGATCTCCATGTGGCGGAACGTTCAAGGATGGATTGAGCAGCGGTCGCCCGCTCAGGTGATTGCCGGATACTACTTGTTAGCTGTATTGATTGGAATACTTGTATTCAGCATTCCAGCCGTGCATCGTCCTGGACGCGAGGTGTCGTTCTTCGATACGGTCTTCATGTCCGTCAGTGTCGTCAGCGACACAGGCCTTGGCGTATTCAATATGGCGGAAACGTACAGCGTATTCGGCTACTTCATGATCATGCTCATGCTGCAGTTCGCAGGCATCGGCATTATGGCGATGAGCACCTTCATCTGGATCCTGTTCAAGCGGCGAATCGGACTGCGCGAACGCCGCCTCATTATGGTGGATAACAATCAATTGGCCCTATCCGGCATTGTGAAGCTAATGAGAGAGACGCTCCAGATCATGCTGCTGACAGAACTGATTGGGGCGGTCATCTTCGGCTTCCGCTTCCTGCGCTATTATCCAACGTGGCAAGAGGCATTCCTCCAAGGACTGTTCGCATCGGTCAGCGCAACGACCAACGCCGGGATGGACATTACAGGCACTTCATTGGCTCCTTATGCCGATGACTATTTCGTTCAGATCATTACAGTCCTCCTTATTATCTTCGGAGCGATCGGATTTCCGGTGCTGATCGAAGTCAAAGCTTACTTATCGAGGAAACAGCTGAAGCTGGAGCGCGAATTCCGCTTCTCGCTCTTCGCGAAGATCACCTCCGCAACCTATTTCATCCTGCTGGTCATCGGGACGATTCTGATCTGGCTGCTGGAGAGAAATCATTTTATGAAAGGCATGTCATGGCACCAAAGCTTCTTCTACGCCTTGTTTCAATCAACCACGACGAGAAGCGCAGGGCTGACGACGATGGACATTAACGATTTCACGCTGCCGACGCTGCTGCTGATGAGCGTGTATATGTTCATCGGCGGCTCGCCGAATTCAGTGGGCGGGGGCATTCGGACAACGACTTTTGCGCTCAACATGCTGTTCATTTTCAATTTTGCCAAAGGGATTCGGGAGATTAAGGTGTTCAGACGCCAATTGCATCAGGACGACATCATGAAGTCGCTTGCGATCACGGTGTTCGCCATTCTGATGTGTTCCGCATCCGTTATCGCGATCAGCGCGACCGATCGGTCGATCCCGCTTATGTCGATTATATTCGAGGTGTGCTCGGCCTTCGGTACGGTCGGCATGTCAACGGGCATTACGCCCAATCTGAATGCGTTCGCCAAATGCGACCTCATGGCGCTCATGTTCGTCGGCCGCATCGGATTAACCTCGGTCCTGCTTATTATGGGCGGCAACAAGAGAGAACCGAAGATTCGTTATCCGGTCGAGCGAGTCATCAATGGGTAGGGTCAAGTGTATTGTCCATCTCAAACAGAAAGCACCGTACGACGTTATGCGTCGCACGGTGCTTATTCATATGCCCGCCAAGGGCTATTCCTCATCTTCATCTATAAGAGCCAGCGAGTTCGGACTTCCGAACCGCTTGAGCGATCGTGCGCGTGCACGCTCCTGCTCCACCTCTCGGTTACGCGGCTGAGCAGTCGTCACGAGGTTATCGAGCAGCTTCTGCGCGGCTGCAGCAACTTCCTCGACGGCCTGTTGAAACGCCAATTCATTCGCCTTGGACGGCGTATTAAAGCCGGAGAGCTTGCGGACGAACTGCACTGCCGCCGCAGTCACCTCGTATTCCGTAGCAGCAGGCTCAAAATTAAATAACGTTCGGATATTTCGGCACATGATGCGCTTCCTCTCCTCATCACAACTTTATCATCCAATAATGGTTACTATAGCATACGCACTCATGATGATCCACACGAGGTGATAGACAGCTAGAGCTCCATATAGAATCGTCGTGGCGAAGATCAGCTTATACGCAACCGAACGGCTGTCGATTCGCCTTAGCAGCACGAACATGACATCGCCTTCATCAATGATACGAATTGCATCATCGGTCGAGGCGATGAGTACATATGCAGCGTCTTATTCAAATCTAAGGCAGCAGCCCTGCGATTTGGAGAATCGCCAGCAGCACCTCAATGACGATAAGGATCACGATGATCCATTCCACGAAGAGACCGCGGATCGAATGACTGATCGTCGAGAAGCCCTCCATGATGCGGTAAAGCACCTCCGACTTGCTCTTCAGAATCGTAAATCGATCGCTCAGCTCGAAGAACTCCATCATTCGGTCGTAGAATTCCCCCGCGCTGCTGCTTGTCCACGTGATGTCGGGCTTATCCAGTATCATCACGTACGAAATCGTATTGTATTCGTGACGCATAATGTTCGCCGTCGTCCGTGCCAGCTCTTTGTTGCCAATGTTCAGCCGCCCCGATTCAAGCCGATCGATCATGAGCTCGAGCTTGTCATGAATTTTGCCCGATTGCTCCTCAATCTTCTCAAGCGCCACCGACTTCGCCAACACAGTCGAGATCAATTCCGGATAGAACGATTCGTACTCCGACACGACCACGTATTCATCGGTTAGCTGGAACTCTGCCTTCTTGTCGGTATGCAGACTGTAATCATCGGTATACTGATGGGCGTTCATAAGATCAATGCCGGGCTCGAAGGTGTGAAGGAAGCGCAGAAATGCCGAAATCTCGTCCGCATGGCCATGGTTAATGAATACGACGCTGCCGAACGAGAATACGAGAACCTGCTGCGACTTATCCATGTCTTTGTGCAGAATCGACTTGAGCGTGTCACCCTTAAGAATGAGCGGTTCCTCCCAAGTGAATTTCTTCGGAATACCGCAGTGTGTTGCGATCTTGTTCAGGTCCATCTCATTTGCTATAGCAAAAGCTTTGAATGTCAGCTCTTTCATCGTCATTGCCGCTCCTTTCGAAGCTATTATAATGCGGAACTGTAAAGGCCGATGCCGCGATTCGTTTTCAATTCGTTAACTTTCCATGTACAAGCTATATGCGGAAGACCATTAGATCATACCGATGTACCTCTCTATTGGTCAAAATGACCGGGGCGACGGCATGAATCCCATCCGCGCAGTCACTATTACCGACTGTTTCAGTTCCGTTAACTCTCGCAAGCTACTCCATCGTTATCCCGATCCAGCGCGCTGCTGTACCCAGGGTCACCGCGATACAGCGGCGCTGCGCCGGCTGCTCTTACTTCCGTGCAGTTCTTGTACGTAACCTGCTTAACAGCCCCTGACGTGCTAGCGAGAACGAATAGAACACGCTTGCCATCCGGATAAGCATCGAGCTTATTGCCTACCCATGAGCCTGCCCCGCGGTTATCCGAGGAGATGACGTAGGCGACATCGGCGCCAGCGCCGCCTTCTGCGCACATCGCCATCGGAAACTCGTCCCGATCATAGCCTGTCTTCGTCGGAATGCCCTGCAGCGATGCCTCCCGATTATTAGCCGCTCCGGCTCTATCAATCGTGCAGACCGCGCTCTTCCCCCGCTTGATCGCCGTCTTGATATGTGCAGCCGTCTCCGGATAGCGCTCCGCCGGAAACTCCACGATATAGTCGTACTGCTTGTCCGTAATGAAAACCGTCTTCGTCGTTCCATTCCACGACACATATTTGCTGAGCATCTCGCCCGCGGCACGTATAGGGACATACGTTGAACCGCTGACGATGATCGGTGACGCATTCGCAGTCTTGCCGTTCACGATCAGCTTAAGCTTCGTGCTTGTCGGCTTCACAAGCTGCTGCTGTTGATCGTTGATGTAGACCGTCTTCGTTGCCGCATCCCACTGTACGATTTTGTTCAGCATCTCGCCTGCCGCGCGAACAGGTACGTAGGTTGAGCTGTTTATTATTTGCGGCGCCGCTCCCGACAGAACGCCGTTCACAATCAAGTTGACCGAAGCGGCCAGCGGCTTCACACCTGAGGAAAGACTATCCGTCGGGTTCTGAATCCGGTTCGGATCCGGGTAAATATCGATCGAACGCACTTGCTCCGGCGTATCGAGGTGACGAGTATGCTCGCTGCAGCCTGCTATACATCCAATTGCAGCAACTAGCAATAGCACTCTTATCAACATAAGCATAAGTTTCACTCCCGCTTCAGATGTTTCATTGGCGTTAGTATGGAGAATAAACCCACTTTTTACCCGCACCCAATATAGTCATCCGCCGATAACCCTGCGAAACGTTGGTCGACTTGATTGCCAGCGCTGCTCTGCTGATGCTGTCCTAACGATGTGGATTCTACGCGAAAAAGAAGGACCTGAGCGCACCGCTGATTAACGGCGGCATTCAGGTCCTTCTTGTTTATAGTCTCTTAGTGTGTAATTGCTGCTGAACATCAGCTGTGATTTACAGTTCCTTCGTCATGAATACGCTGTATGGATCTTCGACGTAATCAGCGAAAGGTCCTGTATATTCGAAACCAAGTTTCTCATAAAGCTTCCTTGCCGGCCAGAACGACTCCGGCGTTCCCGTCTCCAGGCTTAGCCGCTGATAACCCCGTTCCTTCGCCACTTCAAGGATGTGCTCCAGAATACGTCTTGCAGCTCCCTTGCGCAGATGAGCAGCGGAAGTACGCATCGACTTGATCTCGCCATGCTCGCCGTTCAGCTCCTTCAACGCTCCGATGCCGAGCAGCTCGCCGTCTTCCCATAGGCTCCAGAAGGTTACGTCCGGTCTCCTTAGCCCATCAAGATTAAGCGCATGGACGCTTTCAGGCGGGGAATCCGCCGACATCCCTTGCAGATGCACTGCTATTAATGCTTGAACCTGTTCCCCTGTTAAATCGTCAACCCGAATTTCCACTTTCGCCACTCTCCACATGTCAGATTATCTACCATGATACTCGCATCATAGCGGATGTTCAATACTGCCGAGACGCGTTTTCTAATAAAATCAAGAATAATATACAAATAATTACATTGTAATTATACCCACAGACTGCTAGTCCATATAGGGAACCTAACAAACCACCGCACTAAAAAATGTCTCACTGTGGTATCGAGTTCGAGCAGTAAACAAATAAAGCCAGCGGCCCTCTTCGACCGTTGGCTTTGCGCTATGTAAGATGGTGCTCAAGCTAGATTGAAAAGCACGAAGAACGTCGTCCCTTGGTCGCCGGTCTGTACTTTAATGATTGCATTATGACGGGCTGCAATGCCGTAGCATACTGACAGACCAAGACCCGTCCCATTAGACTTCGTACTGAAGAACGGCGTACCTATTTTGTCCAGAAACTCCGCAGGAATGCCCGTACCTTGATCTTTCACAGCCAGCACGACCTGCTGACCTTCGGTATACGTCCGTATTGTAAGCGTACCGCCGCCTCGCATCGCATCAAGCCCATTCAACACAAGGTTAAGAATCAGCTGCCTTAGCTCCTTCTCATTCATGTCGAACGTCGGGCACTCGCTAAGCTCAAGCACAAGCTCATGATTGCCGGTTATCGCCTTCGATTGGATCAGAGGAAACAATGTCTCGATAACCGTATTCAGCTGCTTATGCTGTTGGCTTACAGGAGCAGAGGCGCCAACGGCTAGAAACTCGGTGACAATGTCGTGCACCCGATCGAGCTCCTCGATCATAATGTCGTTGTATTCGTTCGATGGTTTATTCTTAGACAGCTGCAGAAAGCCGCGAATCGTCGTCATCGGGTTGCGAAGCTCATGTACGATGCCCGCCGCCATCTCGCCAGTCAGATTGAGCCGATCCAGCCGTACCATCTCCCGCTCCAGCAGAATACGCTCCGAAATATCGGTCACGACCGTCAGCAGACAGGATTCCCCTTGAATCTGGGTTACTACGCTGGACATCACGCCGTCGCGCAATTCGCCAGTATGGGTCATATATCGAATACGCACATTACGAACAGGGCTCCAGCGGTCTAGATCCGAGGCCGGCTTCCCACTGTCATCCGAATCGATAATGTAATGCAGAATATCGACAGTCTGGTTAATAACGTCTTCCAGCGGCCGTCCAACCGCCGTTAAGAAGCCCTCATTCACGTTAACGTAACGATGGTCGTGCATGGACCGAAGAGCCATAATACTCGGGGTGGCGTCGAACATTTGCCGGAAGCGTTCGTCCCGCTGAATCTCCCGCTCTGTTACGTCCCGTATGGAGCAGACATAGATCGTTTGCCCCATAATGATGGCCCTGCCTGTCTGAATATCGACCGGGAACGGAATGGAGCCATAGCGCAGCGCCGAGGTTTCAATGACACTCGCTTTACTATTCGCCGCTGCTTCCATCTTCGTGGACAGCATCGGCACTAATTTATCAACCGACATGCCGATCAGCTTGTCCTGCGGAAAGCCGAACATGGTAACGGCATTAGAAGTAACCGTCTGAATAAGCCCCTGATCGTTGACCGTGACGACTGTATCATTAGATGCTTCCCCGATAACACGCATCACTTCGTGTTGCAGCTTGATCTGTTCCTGGTATAAATACATTTGAACGAACGCTTCGATCTTCAACTTCAAGGTCTCGGGGTGGAACGGTTTGAAGATGTAATCGACGGCGCCAACCGAATAGCCGTATTTCACATGCTCTGCAGCCTGACTAATGGCGGTAATGAAGATGATAGGAACGTACTTCGAACGCTCTCTCATCTTGATCAACTGTGCCGTCTCGAAGCCGTTCATGCCCGGCATCTGTACATCCAGCAAAATGATGGCAAAATCAGTCGTTAATACGTAACGTAATGCCTCCTCTCCGGAATGGGCTCGAAACAACCGGTAGTTCGGGGAGTCCAGAATCGCCTCCAACGCAATGAGATTTTCGGGTCGGTCATCGACGATGAGAATGTTGACCGTCGACAGCGTGCTACTTAATTTTTCGATAAAGCTTCTCATTATGTTCAATCTCCTTATAACAGTCTGTAAACCTCGTAAAGGTAATGCTTTCTTTGTGACCTAGACCGAGAAATCCTGAAGGAGACAGGCTTTGATAGAACAAGGTGTGAACACGATGCTGGAGCTCTGTATTGAAGTAAATCAGAACGTTGCGGCAAATAATGACGTGAAACTCGTTGAACGACTCATCAAGCGCTAGATTGTGCTGGGCGAACGTTATTCGGGCGGCAAGGAAGGGCTGAAATTTGACCTGATTGTTCTTGACCATAAGGTAGTCGCTCATCGACTTCGTGCCGCCTGCGAGCATATAGTTGGTGTCGTATCGCTGCATATGTTCGGTATTAAATGATTCGAGCTTCGCGTGCTCGATTACGTCCTCATTCATGTCTGTTGCGTAAATTCTTGTTCGCTCCAAGAGACCTTCCTCGTGCAGCACGATGGCCATGGAATAGACTTCTTCTCCCGTCGAACAACCTGCGTGCCAGATTCGAATGTTCGGGTACGATTGAAGCTGCGGAACGACCTTGTCGCGAAATGTCTTGAAGAAGCTCGGATCGCGGAACATCTCCGTTACGTTGATCGAGAAATCGTCCGATAGCCGCTTGAACACCGCAGGGTCATGCAGCACCCTATCCTGCAGCCCCGATACCGTATTCAGCCGTTCAGAACGCAGCCGATGCCAGATGCGGCGCCGAATGACCGGGAACGCATAGTTGCGGAAATCGGCGCCATAATGGCGATACAGCGCTTCTAGCAGAAGCTCAATCTCAAGTTTCTCTAATTCATTGATGGGATTGGAGTCCAAGATCAATCTGACACCTACCTCGTGAGCCAATTCTGCATGCGGGCGAATAATTGCTCCAGCTTAACTGGTTTGCTGATATAGTCGGATGCTCCGGCCCGGATGCATTTCTCCCGGTCATCCTTCATCGCCTTCGCCGTTAATGCAATGATCGGCAGCGACTCGTAACCTGGCGTAGACCGCAAGGTACGCATCGTCTCATAGCCATCCATCTCTGGCAGCATAATATCCATTAGAATCAGATCGACATCCGGGTGTTCCTTCAGCACCTTCAAACAAGACAGTCCGTTCTCTGCGAACAGAACATTCATCTTCCGGCCCTCTAGTGCAATCGTCGTTGCGTAGACATTGCGCATATCATCGTCGACAATAAGCACCTTCTTGCCTGCCCATAGGTTATCGTCAAGCTCGACATCCATCTCTTTCGATTCTTCGACTATGAGTGCTGGAGCAGCGGCAGCCACTTCTTGATGCACGACTGCGGCAGCAGGGCTGTCTGACATACTCTTGTCCTTGCAAGGCAGTACGAGCGAGAACACGCTGCCTTGACCTACGCTGCTGCTCACGAAGATATCGCCGCCTAGCAGATGCGCGATATTAAGGCTGATCGACAGACCGAGCCCCGTACCTCCGTATTTGCGATTCGTCGTACCATCCGCCTGTTGGAACGCTTGGAAGATAAGGCCCTGCTTATCTCTTGGAATCCCGATGCCGGTATCGTGTACGGAGAAGGCAATGCCATCCTGCGTCGTATAGTTGTTCTCGCCTTCCGATGGCAGGTTATGCAATGCACGGTGAATATGCAGTTTCACCTCGCCCCGTTCCGTAAACTTGAAGGCATTGGACAGCAGATTCTTAATGATTTGCATCACACGCTGCTCATCCGTGATGAGCGTTGCCGGCAGATCGGGATCAAGTATCGTTGTAAAGGTAATGCCTTTCTGACGTGCAACCGGGAAGAACTGCTGCTCGGCGAATTCACTGATGTAATGCAGGCTGACCGCCTTCGTCATCAGATCGATCTTACCCGATTCAATCTTCGACAGGTCGAGAATATCGTTGATCAGATGAAGAAGGTCATTGCCTGACTGATGAATCGTACTCGCGTATTTAATCTGATTGTCATTCAGATTGCCGGCTGTATTCTCAGCGAGAATGTTCGAGAGAATAAGCAGACTGTTCAGCGGCGTCCTCAGCTCATGCGACATATTCGCGAGAAACTCGGACTTATACTGTGAGCTTAGCGCCAGCTGTCTTGCTTTCTCCTCGAGCTGGTTCTTCGTCTTCTCCAATTCCTTCGTCTTGTGCTCCGAATTTTTGTACTGCTCTTCGAGCTTCTCATTAATGCCGCGAAGCTCTTCCTGCTGCATCTGAAGCTCCTCCGACTGCGTCTGCAGCTCTTCGGTCAGTGTCTGCGATTCTACTAACAGACGTTCAATCTGCATCCGTCCCGCAATGCTGCTCAATACGCTGCCCAATTGATTCGCAACCTGCTGCAGCAGCGTCTGCTGGATGAACGTGAACGAGCTGAACGAAGCTAACTCGAATACCGCAATGACTTGGCCTTCGAACTGCACCGGCATAATGATCAGGCTGGAAGGCGCGGCCTTGCCTAACCCTGATGCAATTTGAATGTAGTTCTCCGGTACGCTATTCAACAGAATCGTGCGACCTTCCAGCGCAGCTTGTCCGACGAGTCCTTCCCCGAATACGAAGCTGTCTGCGCCGACGCTTTCCTGCTGATCGGCATACGCAGCAATCTTATTAAGCTGCGGCCGATGGCTGCTGCCCTGCTTGAGATAGAACACGCCATAGGTCGCATCGACCAGCGGCGTAATCGTTGTAATGAACAGCTTGGCGAGCAGCTCCAGATTGTGAACGCCCTGAAACTTCACTGCCATTTCGCCGACGTTGTTCTCCAGCCAACGCTGCTCCTGTTCCAGCACCGAATATTTCTCCAGCGTCTTGACCATCTCGTTGAAGGATCTAGCGATGTCGCCGATCTCATCTTGCGTGCGCACTTCTATGTAAGGTAATTTGGCGGTGCTGCGATCGTGAGTGAAGCCGGTAATGACACGTGTAATTTTCAGAAGATTGCCCGTAATGCGCCGCGATAGAGCAAGTCCTATCAGTAAAGTTAAGAAGAAAGTAATGATGGTGAGGAGTGCCGTCATTTGATTGACGAAGTTAACCATTCGCTTGTTGTCCGTCCGGTCCTGTTCCAGTATTCGTCGTTGCTCGTCTGCGAACTTCGTCGCGAGCGGTCCCAGCTTCTGACCTAGCGGCAGCACATCGGACTTGAAATAACGGAGCGCTTCGTCTTGATTGTGGTTGTTCTCTAGATTGGACAGGAGCTGCTCGGTGCCATTAATGAACGCCTGATCCGCTTCCACAAGCTCCTCGAACGGCTGTTTCAATTGAGGGCTAATGTCCAATTGCTTCACCTGAGCGACCAGCTGATTCAACTGCTCGCTGGAGGTTTGCAGATCATCGAGATATTCCTGCTCTTGGGTAAGCAGATAACCTCTTAAACTGTTCGTCTGCTGCATGGATAAGTACTGGATCTCTGTCGCTTTATTCAGCACATCGGCACGCTGCTCGACAAGATCGTCGAACGAGTGATTCAGCCTATCATTATAGTAATAGGCGTTTATATTAACGGCCGTTACTAAGAGCGAGACCGATAAAAAACCGATGAGCAGCTTGCTGCGAATTGTAAACCGCATAGGAGGCCTCCCTGATTGTGCCTGCGTCTAGCAAATATTTGTTTTCAAAAAATTTGCACTTCTACTGAAAGGTTATCATACAACTCAGTAATTTCAATACCATTCTATACGTGGGAATGATGTATACCAGCGTGACAAAATTAGTAAAAACCAAGGAAACCGACATAAAAAAGAGGATAATTCATGAAAATAGTTTTTCTTTATACAGGAATATGAAGAATATTGTCGAAATCTAGGAAGAAAGTATCAGACAGGTTTCTGAGGTGGAGTATTGTGAAGCGCGTAAAACCGATATTATTTATTCTGATTTGTGCTGTGCTCGCTATTCTATTCATACGTCCTCAGACTGGGTTCGCAGATAACGCTCAGTCTTCTTCGGGTATCTCAATTAAGGAGTGGGAGATCCAGTGGTTTAATGATGAGACATCAGAAACTCCCTCGGCTACTGAACCATGGTTGAAAGCGAACATCCATCAAACTCTCGAAGAAAATCTAGAAGGCCATACGGGAGTCTGGGTACATTTCGTCATCCCACCTACGTCTGTATGGCAAACACCAGGGCTCCTCATCAACCAGATGTATGGAAACAACATTAAGGTTTACGAGGATAACAAACTGATTTATGAATTTACTCGTGATTCTTCCTTTGACCGTAACATGTTACTTACGTCTCTAGTACCCAACCCAGAACCTTCAAATATCTATATTCGTATCGCATCACTAGACCGTGCAGGAATCGTAAGCGGAGTTCTGATCGATAATTATAATGATTTATCAAAGTCTTATATTATCGGAGAACTTCCAAGTTTGATGTTAGGTGCATCCATTGCCTTTGTCGGGCTAATCATGCTGCTTATTTCAGGCTACCTTAATCCCCAACAACGCAAGGCTTGGTTAGCATTAAGCATGATTGCTCTGGCTACGAGTGTAATGATTATAACGTTCACAACATTCCCTCACGTTTATTTCAAACAGTATGGCAGACTGTTGCAGCTTCTATTTGATATCTCTATGCTCGTTGTATTTCCTGCTTTGCATTTGTTCGCGGCTACAATATTCGAGGGTAAATTAGTATTTTATCGTAAGTTCGGACAATGGTTCGTCGGCTACTCGATATTTTGTGTGTTCGTTTCAATTCTCAACCAACAGATAGGAGATTCATTTTACTTCCTATATAAACTATTCACATTCTACCTGTTAGCACCTATGCTGTTGATCCATTTTGCGCTAGTAATCAGCCAAGCATTCATTCAGTCGGTACGAGGTAATAAGAACAGCATCATTCTCGCGCTCGGATTCCTCACCTGTGCTGGGATGTTTGTTATGGACCTGCTCCGTATCTTCTTGAGTGATAGCATGCGCCTTCCTTTCTTGTGGAAATTCGGTGTGATGCTGCTCATTATCTCATTGCTCATCGTATTGGCCCGCCGTATTTCGGCGGATCATCGTAAGCTTGTCGTCTATTCGAAGGAACTGGAGATGTTCAATGGGCGCCTCCAGCGTGAAGAGAAACTGAAGTTTATTAGCGAACTCGCGGCATCGATTGCTCATGAAGTACGCAACCCATTACAAGTTACTAGAGGGTTTCTGCAGCTCATTTCGAATAAATCAGAAGAAACGACTAAGCCTCATTTCTCGATGGCAATTGACGAACTCGATCGCGCTTCCACGATCATTACAGACTTCCTTACGTTCGCTAAGCCTGAGCTCGACAATAATGTAACCACAATGGACCTTCACCAAGAGTTGATGGCGATCGTCACCATCATTAGCCCAATGGCTGCCCTGAGCGGAGCAGCGTTGCAGGTCGATATGCCGAATAAGTTCTATGCGAAGGGAAATCCTTCGAAGTTCAAGCAAGCTGTCTTAAATATGGTCAAGAACAGCATAGAAGCGATCGAGGCACGCGAGAATGGAACTGTAAAGATCAGTATGCATGAAGAGAAAGGGAAGGCTGTCATCCGCATAGCAGATAACGGGGAAGGCATGGAAGAAGAGCAGATCGCTAAGCTTGGTGAGCCCTACTACTCAACGAAGACGAAGGGAACTGGCCTTGGGCTAATGGTTACGTTCCGGATCATTGAAGTCATGGAAGGAACGCTCGAATTCCGCAGTAAGAAAGGAAAAGGAACCGAAGCGATCATTCGGTTCCCTGTCGTTACTAATGAGAATTAAAGCCAAATAAAGCCTACGTTTGATTCTTTAGCAAGTGCATCCTCTGGTTTAGGTGGGATAACCAAATAGTAGCTTGCCGATTCTTCTTCAACTACTTTCAGATTAACAGCTTCTGGTATCTCGACTCCGAAAGCTTGCTTGATAGCAGCCTTAGGATCTGCCAGAAGTTCCTGTTTAAATTGTTCATCTTCCCAAGCTTTCTTAATAATCTGAACTTTCAATGCATCCACGGAAACCGACATTCGCTGCACAACCCTTCAGTAGTAGTCTTACAGACCTATAATATCATAGAATAGGATAAATTTTCTCCAAAATTTTACTAGACTCGACATTGTTTTCGTATTTTTTACATCGCTACATAGCACTTTTGCACTCCTTGAATATGGAAGAAGGGACCGAATCGATTCGGTCCCTTCTTTGTTATTTCATATTCAACACCAACTGCGACAATCCGCCATGCGCGGCAAGCTCGTTAACCGACCGTTCGATCCGGTCCGCCGTCTGCCGAAGATCCTGAACAATCGTGTCTTGATAGGTTTGTAATCTTACAGGAACCTTGGGGATCCGCTGCAGCCGGTCACGATATTGTTCCGCAATCTCGGCCAACTGACTTACCGCCCCACGGTGGTAGATCGCACGCTTCACACCTGGCTCATCCAACGTATCAGCAGCCACATCCGCCAGCTTGTCCTTCACGATCGTCAAGAACGAATTGCGATTGGCCTCGTGCAAATCTTCTATTCTATCCGCCCAGTCATCCGATAATTGCAGCACCGCCAGCGCTAGATCGATGGCTTCTTCTACTTCCGCAATCCGCTGTTCCGTCTGACCCGCCCAGAGCAGCACACCCGCCGCGCCTAGCTTAATCGGAGCAGCCTTGCCTGCGAGCTGCCCCACGTCCAGCGGATTAACAGCTTCGAGCACTTCACGCGTAACAGCGGAAGACCACTGCCCGACAAAATGACGCTCATACGACCCTATTACGGAATCTTGCTCAAAATAACGGGCATACCGCTGACGAGACATCACGCTCAGCAATTGGGCTAGCGCCAACGACTTGCGGATCCCGGATGATTGTATCCGATCGTCCCCTCCGTCCATCACGTCATCCAGAATAAAATATTGAAGCATGACATATACGCTTCCGATCGAGAGGTCCCGGCAAAGCTCTATCGGCGCGCCCGTCTCTTCCTGCAGCCAATACGGCAGCAGGAAGCTGATCGACTTGGCTTTCCCTCCGCTGTGCAGTGGATTGCAGCGTGCGAGCAAAGCCTGGCCCGTCTCCCTCAGTTCGTCGGGCAACCCCATCATTTCTTGTGATGCCTCTTGGAATAGGAGCTCTATTTCATCCTTGAAATCATCGACTTCTTTCATCGGCGAACCCTCGCGTGTTGGTTATATTTGTTATTCCGAATTATATCACGACATGAATAGGAAAAGCGGTCTGTAGGTAGACAAAAAAGAGCACCCCGAAGCGGCGCCCAGATCATATAACTTACTAAATTCGCCCTACATCCACTCCCCGTCTTCCGGAATCGCCAACTGCTCTAATAAACGCTGCTCCGCCAGCCTCGCCCGAAGCACATCCCGCGTAACGTGACAGTGATTGATCGAATCCATATGCACGGCAATCACCTTCGTATAAGGTGCATATTGAACGACTTGGATCACATCGTCCGCATCCATCGTAATCGGATCCCCCACTACGAATCTCGCTCCGCCTGCATTCACAATCGTCAGGTCTGGCTTATACGTATCAAGCGCCGTCTTCACATCCTCGCACCAGATCGTATCTCCCGCAATATACAACGTGGGCTCGCCATCCGCTTGAAAAACAAAGCCGGACACCTTCCCCATCCGCTCGCCAATTTCACCCGTCCCATGCTGACCGTTCGTACGATGAACCGTTACGCCTCGGAAGGTCGTCGAATCTATAATCTCCGTTACGTCCGTAAAGCCCGCTGTACGGAATGCGTCTTGATTGCCTGGCTGGCATAGAATCGTCGACGACTTCGGCAAAGCCTGCGCGGCGGCAGCATCCCAATGATCCGCATGAAGATGCGTCACGATAACGGCGTCTGGCGCGAGCCACGCGTCAAGCTCACCAGGCAATGGGACTAGCGGATTGCGACGCTCATTATCGGAATTCATAATCGGCGGATTAGCCCCTTGCGGGCTGAACATCGGATCGATGAGAAAGGTAACCCCTGCATATTCGAGCCATAGCGTGGCATGACGAATGAGTTGAACGCGCATCGAAATCCCTCTTTTCGGACGGAATATGGTTCTGTTACGATATCGATGATAGCATCTGCCGCTATTATTGAACCATAACTTGATGAACGTATTCGCGCAGGTTTGCTTTCACCGTGAAAGGAGTGACGCCAAGTGGCCAACCAAACGATTGATGATACCGATATTCGCATTCTGCAGGAGCTGTTGAACAACGCCATGCTCACCCATAAGGAGATTGGCGAGCTCGTCCACTTGACCGGACAGGCGGTCGGCGCACGCGTGCGCAAGCTGCAGGATCTGGGCGTCATCGACGGCTATACGCTGCGCTGGAATCCCGAACGGATCGGGCTGCATATTCATGCCTTCCTCATCCTCTTCCTTCATTCAAACCAAGCCCATCAGGCACTGCGAGAGCTTGCGGAGTCGAACGATTCCGTGCAAGAAATGCACCGCGTCAGTGGAGAAGGCTGCTATTGGATGCGTGTACTTGTGCGCGACATGGTCGAACTGAACAAGCTGCTGGAGGAAGTGCTGACCTTCGGCAACTACAAGCTCAGCATGTCGATCG
This sequence comes from Paenibacillus sp. CCS19, assembly GCF_033239625.1. Taxonomy (NCBI): domain Bacteria; kingdom Bacillati; phylum Bacillota; class Bacilli; order Caryophanales; family Paenibacillaceae; genus Paenibacillus; species Paenibacillus sp. CCS19. The sequence continues at coordinate 133,200 of NZ_BTCK01000003.1, read as the reverse complement.
AACGGATCAAATAAACGGAGCGCGGAGGTTGTTAGTATTAGTATCTTCTGAACATCCCGACCGACTTGGGTGCCGTGTAGTCGAACCCGAACTTGCGGTACAGTTGATCGGCCGGCACGTCCGCGATCAGACTTGCATTCGACCCTGGGTGCGCGTTCGCGTCCAAATAATCCATTAACGCTTTCATAATCAACTTCCCATATCCCCTGCCTTGGCAAGTCGGATGCACCGCAATGTCGACAATGTGATAAAAGCATCCGCCATCGCCGATAATTCGCCCCATCCCGATGAGCTGCCCATCCTCCCTCCGCAAAATTGTGCTGTACACCGAGTTCGCAAGCCCCACTCTCGCTCCGGCCAGATCCTTCGGGCTCAAGCCGGCCGCTATGCGCAGCGCATTATATTCCTCAGCGTCAGGCGCCTCTTGGAGCACCTTAACTTGCTCTTCCATTCTTATCCAACCTCCAACGCTCGGCTAATTATTGTCAATCCTGCAGACGCTATAACTCAGAACAACCCGTAGCATAGGGTTACCCTTACTTATATAGCTCTATATGAGTGTGATCAATGTCACAAAACCGTCAACCATTTCCCATTGTGCAACGTTGCCCATTGGGCAATAATATAGTTAATGATGTGTGAACGCTGGGCAGGAGGTGAACCGATATTACGATGAATAAGCAGAGCCTGCGGGACATCAAGAAAGAGGCAACTGCCAGCGCGCTTGCCGAAGCAGCATTCGAGCTTGCCCTCGACAAAGGTTTAGACGGCTTCACCGTCGAGGATATTGTGCAGCGTGCCGGCTATTCGAGACGGACGTTCGCGAACCATTTTTCCTGCAAAGAAGAAGCTGTCGCAGCGGCGGCCGTCATATTCAAAGGCGCTCCTGACGAAGAGGACTTAATCGAGAGTCTGTCCGACAACGGGTCCATGGTCGATATTCTTCACCAACTCATGCGAATGCAGTTCACCGTCGAGCAGATCAAGACGATGCGCAAGCTTGTGAAGCTGTCCGAGCAGTTTCCAACGCTGGAGCCTTACATTCTGACGATCTTCCATCAGTTTCAGAAGAAGGCGCAGCACGTTCTAAGCCGCTGTTCACGCGGACGCCATTCCGAGTTCTATACGCATCTGCTTGCAGGCGCGATGTACGGTGCGGCACTGCCGCTGCTCAACAGCGAACTGAACGTCCGACTGCCCGGCGAGCAAGACGAAGGTGCACCGGACATGATAACGTTCGATCAGTATTTGGAAGACATGTTCAGGCACTTGAGCAACGGCTTTTAGTCGGCCTCGAGCCGCTTGTCTGAGCATCGCAGTTATATAGATAAACAAGGAGAGGACCACACCGTATGTCTACATTCCTGTACAAAATCGGCAAGTCGGCCTACAACAAGCCATGGGCGTTCATTGTAAGCTGGATCGCCATTCTTGGCGTCGTGCTTGCGCTCATCGGCATCAACGGTATCCATGTCGGCTCGGAGATGAAGATTGAGGGCACCGAGTCTCAGAAGGTGCTCGACCAGCTGGCAGCGGAATTGCCCGAAGCATCGGGCGGTCAAGCGAGCGTCGTGTTCGAGGCGCCAAGCGGCGAGCGGTTAGACACGCCGGAGAGAGCGGCTGCGCTCAGCAAGGCAGTCAATGATGTTTATAATCTCGAGTATGTCATTAATCAGGCCAAATTAGCCACCGAAGCAGCTGCGGCATCGAATGCGGATCAGACTCAAAGCGCCGCCGCAGACGGAAGCCAACAGCAGCAAGCAGCGGCGGCGGACAGCAGTCAGCAGCAGGCGACTGACGCTGGCGCGATGGCTGTCGGACCGCTGATCGTCGATGGCGCTCCAGTCATCGGCGTTACACTTTCGGCGGACGGCAATATTGCACTGTTCCAATTCCAATTCACCGTTCAGCAAATGGATCTGCCGCAAGAAGTCATCGACAGCGTGATTAATACGGTCACGGCCGTTGAGCAAAGCGGATTGGGCATCAAAGCACTGCCAAGCGACTCCCTGTCGTCGAAACCGGCAGTCGGCGCAACTGAGGGTATCGGTATTATCGTTGCAGCGATCGTATTGTTCATTACGCTTGGCTCGGTCGTCGCAGCCGGCCTGCCGCTGCTCACAGCATTGCTGGGTGTCGGCATCAGCGTCGGCGGCGCGTATGCCTTCTCGAAGTTCATCGGCATGACCGATGTAACGCCTGCGCTCGCATTAATGGTCGGCCTAGCGGTCGGCATCGACTATTGCTTGTTTATCGTGAATCGTCAGCGCCGCATGATGCTTGATCAAGGCCTCAGCGCTCGCGAAGCGGCAAGCCGGGCGATTGGTACGGCGGGCAGCGCGGTATTTTTCGCAGGATTGACTGTCATTATTGCACTGTGCGGCATGCTCGTTATCGGCATTGCGTTCTTGTCGACCATGGCGCTTGTCGCAGCAGCGAGCGTATTCATCAACGTACTCATTGCGCTCACGCTGCTCCCTGCGCTTCTCGGCCTTGTTGGCGAACGAATCTGCTCGGAGAAGGCGCGTAAGAAAGCAGCGAGCACTAACCGCTCCGCAGCTAACAATGGCTTTGCACATCGCTGGGCAAGCGGCACCGTGAAATATCGCTGGCTGATTATCGTTGCTTCTGTCGTCGTCCTCGGCGCAGCAGCGATTCCGGTAACGAAGATGGAGATGGGCATTCCATCCGGTGCGACCGCGAACCTTGATACGGATACTAGACAGAGCTATGATGCGATCTCCGAAGGATTCGGAGAAGGATTCAACGGCCCGCTGCTGCTGGTCGCTAGACCGAATGCCGCAGATGGCAAAGTAACGCAAGAGGTGCTGGGCAGTCTCGTACAAGGGCTCCAGCAGCATGAAGATGTGCTGATCGTTAATCCGATGGGCATTAATCAGACCGGTGACCTGGCTATTATTAGCCTTATCCCGAAATCCGGTCCTACCGATTCGACGACCAAAAATCTCGTTGCAGACCTGCGCGATCCGGAATCGGCTATCGCGCAGGCAAGCGACGTAAACATTGGCGTAACGGGCTTTACCGCTATTAACATCGACATGTCGGAGAAGCTCGCCGAAGTATTCCCGCTTTACGTGGGCATTATCGTCATTCTGTCGCTCATTATTCTGCTGCTCGTCTTCCGTTCGATCATCGTGCCGATCAAGGCGACGATCGGCTTCCTGCTTAGTATTCTCGCAACGTTCGGTATTACGACAGCCGTATTCCAATGGGGATGGGTTCACTCCCTGTTCGGCTTCGATACCGGCGGGCCATTGCTGAGCTTCATGCCGATCATGGTTACAGGTATTCTGTACGGTCTGGCGATGGACTATCAAGTGTTCCTCGTCAGCTCCATGCGCGAATCCTATGTACACGGGCACAAAGGTACGGCCAGCGTCGTATCCGGCTATGAACAAGCAAGCCGCGTCGTGTTGGCCGCAGCGGTCATCATGGTGTCCGTATTCGCCGGCTTCATCATGACGCATGACATTATGATCAAACAGATCGGCTTCGCACTTGCAATCGGCATTCTGATCGATGCATTCATCGTCCGCATGACGCTTGTGCCAGCGATCATGGCTGTGTTCAGCGACCGGGCATGGAGCCTGCCTCGCTGGCTCGACCGACTGCTGCCGAACCTCGACGTCGAAGGCGATAAATTGATCGCCGAACTGAATGTGCAGGAGCAGCACACCAGCATGAAAGCAAAAGCAAAAGTTGCGAGTCACCATTAATGAAACGCCGGAAGCTGCCCCTGTGGCAGCTCCGGCGCTTTTTGCGTTCCGTGTGTGGAACGGCGCGAATAGGTTTATATTTGCACCTATCAGGCGCGGATACGGGTTTGAGCGGCGTGGTAGTTGCATTTTTGCACCTACAAGGCGCGGATATGATTCGAGCGACACGGTTGGTGCATTTTTGCACCTATGAGACTCTACTCTGGTGGCTCAAGCTGCTCGCTTGACAGAACCGTTCATTTGGATTATCTTTAAATCAAGATAATTATCTTAAATTAAAGATATCAAATGTCGAGGACATGAAATTAGACATAAAGGAGACGATTGAAGATGACAACCTATCGCAGCGTTGAAGGCATTTACCATGGCGCTCCATTCCATATGGTGGGCGACGGATTCCGAGTTTCGAACTATTTTCCTGGAGGCAATAACTTCGCATGGCGCATCAGCCCGTTCATCCTGCTCGACTATAATGCACCATATGAGTTTCCGCCAAGCCCGCATGTAAGAGGCGTCGGCGCGCACCCGCACCGCGGCTTCGAGACGGTAACGATCGCGTATGACGGTTACGTCGAGCATCACGACAGCTTCGGCAACCACGGCATCGTCGGTCCTGGCGACGTCCAATGGATGACGGCTGCCTCCGGACTGCTGCACAAGGAATATCACGAGCGTGAATTCGGGAAACGAGGCGGCTTGTTCCATATGATTCAGCTGTGGGTCAACCTGCCTCGCGAGCACAAAATGCACGCCCCTCGTTACCAAGAGCTGTTGAAAAGCCAAATGGGCTATGTGTCGCTCCCGGATAACGGCGGCAAAGTTCGCATCATCGCAGGCGAATATAACGGTGTTCAAGGACCAGCGAAGACATTCACGCCGATTAACCTGTTCGACATCGCCTTCCAGACGGGCGGCCGGGCGCAGTTCGAGCTCCCAGCCTCGCATAATACGGCTGCGCTCGTCCTGAAAGGCGCAGTGAAGATCAATGGAGCGAAACAAGCAATCGCAGGCGACTTCGTCTTGTTCGACAACGAAGCCGGCGAGATTGTCATTGAAGGCCACACGGATGATACGCTCGTCATCATACTGAGCGGCGAGCCGATCGACGAGCCGATCGTACAACACGGTCCGTTCGTCATGAACAGCCGCGAAGAGCTGATCCAAGCCTACAATGACTTCCAAGACGGCAAAATGGGCGACCCGAACTTCTAATCTAGGCTGGCGTAGTTTGCGATACATCGAAGGTGCAATGTTGCGCAAAAGTACCCTATCCTGTATGCAGGGATAGGGTACTTTTTTATGCTCTAACCTTGCCGTCTCCGCTCCAATGGCGGGATAAGCAAATTTTGTGCTCTTTCTTGGCCATTCTAGTCCTCAAGACGGGATAGTGTACTTTTGTGTATTTTACTGCGCCGAGACAGCAGTCTTCTTCCGACCGATGCGTGTCGAGATAACAGCTGCGAACAGGCAGACGAAGCCTGCAGAGACGAACGCTGGCGAATATGAGCCCAGCCAGTCGCGAATCGCTCCAGAGCCATATGCGGCGGTCGAAGCGCCGATCTGATGCGCGACAACCACCCAGCCGAATATCATCCCCGAACGCTCCTTGCCGAACTCCTGCGTCGCGAGTTTCACCGTTGGCGGCACTGTCGCGATCCAGTCCAATCCGTAGAATACGCTGAAGAGGAGCAGCTCCGTTGGTCCGGCGCTTAGCGCATAAGGCAGGAACAGCAGCGATAAGCCGCGCAGCCCGTAATACCAGACGAGCAGCCAGCGGCTGTCGAACCGATCGGATAACCAACCCGATAACGTTGTGCCGAACAGATCGAACAGCCCCATAAGAGCAAGCAGACTCGCCGCCGTCACCTCGGTGATCCCGAAATCGCCGCACGCCGGAATAAGATGCGTACCGATCAGACCATTCGTCGAATAACCGCAGAAGAAGAACGTGCCGGCGAGCAGCCAGAACGATTTGTTCCCCAGCGCCGAACGGAGAGCCAGCAGCGGCGCCAAGAACAGCTTGCCTCGGAAAGGAGTCGGCTGAACCATTTCACTCGATCCATAAGGAGCCGCCCCGACATCCGAAGGATGGTTCCGCATGAAGACGGCGACGATCAGCAGCAGCACGACGAGCACAGCGACCGCTGTATAGACGGCTGATTTCCACCCTGCCTCCACGGTAATGCGAGCCAGCAGCGGCAGAAACAGCAATTGCCCCGTCGCCGCACTGGCGGTCAGCATACCGACGACAAGCCCTCTTCTCTTCGCGAACCATTTGTTCGAGACCGTTACCCCGAGCACATTCGCCATGAAACCTGTTGCGATCCCTGTGATAACGCCCCACAGTATTTCAAACTGCCAGAGCGCCGTCATGAGCGGCGTGACCGCAAGGCCCGCGGCCAATAAGCCGATCGAGAACAGCATGACGCGGCGCACGCCGAACCGCTCCAGGAACGATGCCGAGAACGGACCAACAAGCCCGTAGAGGAAAATACCAAGCGACACAACGCTTGAGATGCCCCCGCGGCTCCAGCCGAAATCCTGCTCGAAGCTCAGCATGAAGATGCTTGGCATGGAACGGACGCCCGCTGAAACGAGCAGCGTGACGAATGTAACGGCGACGACAACCCATCCATAATGCATACGAGGCAGCCTCTGTCTCTTTGCGGCTGCTTCTGTTTGCGGCTCAAGCTTCACCGTAATCACTCACTCTCTCCATCCAATTTTGGTTGTACATACAAAATACTGAGCACAAGGAAAAGCTTACTGCTTCTCCAATTGTCCACTCGACAATACGAGTTGCTTCGAGAGCTCATCCGCGAATTCCTTGCCGAGCAGCTCCTCATATCGGTTGCGCAAATCCCGTGACGCAGCCTTGATCGTCTCGATCATTCCCTCGCCCTTGGCGGTCGCGTAGACGAGCACGGTCTTGCCCTGCACCTTCCGCTCGACCAGTCCCTTGAGCTCCAGCTTATCGACGAAGCGAGTTAGCGTGGATGGCGTAACCGACAATTTCTCGGCCAGCTCCTTCTGCGTGATGCCCGGCGTGCCGACGGCCAGTCGAATCAAATACCCGTACATCGGCGTAAGCCCAGTCGGCGCGAATGCATCCTCCGCCAGCTTCGTAATCGTGCGGCCTAGCCGATTCGCGGTGAAGAACAAACAGTTAGTCAGGAAGCTTTCGTCCGGTCCGCTCATGGTCGTGTCCTCTTTTCCGATTTCCTATTTTGTATGTACAACAAATATAAGGGCATCACTTCCAGCTGTCAATGGGCGAATGAACGTTCATCCCCTCATCGTTCAATCTCGCCACTCCTTGCAACCTCGTAACAAATACAACAACCCCTCTCGCTTATGCAGCGAAAAGGGCTCCTATATCCAACTGCAACCGATCAATTCTCCCGCGAAAATAAAATATAGTCGAGCGCCTGCGGCTCTCCTGCTGTTTCCCTCAGGATCCGATTAATCTGCCCGCGATGATACTGCCCGTGAAGAGCGACATGAGTCAGGATATCCCGGATCGGCGTTCGGAATGGCACACCGCTCTGGTTCGCATACGCCAGATCGGCATCCAGCTGCTCTTCGGTCAGCGAAGCCAGGTAAGCCGTATACTTCTGCGCATTGCTCGCTAGCAGCGCTTCGAGTGAATCCACATCCGCATCATCCGCCCACAATTGCAGATGGGCAGTGTTCTCGCCGTTCAGCCTCATGATCCATACCTGCTCCGCGATGGCGACATGCCGGAACAGTCGCAGCGCTTCCTGGCCGCCGCCCCCACTCTTCCGAACCGCGTCCAGCAGCCGTTGATCGGCCCATATTTGGTGCTCAATCATTCGCTTGATCGTTTTCACCGTCATCCCTCCGCAATGCAATGGAATAAATCCAATTACTGGTTATTATAACGGAATAACGCTAATCGACAAGTCCGCTGCGCAGTAATTTCACAAAAGCCGCCGCCGCAGGGCGAAGCTGCCTGCCCCGCAATTGAATAACACCGTGCTCGATCGCCTCAGGCACTGGTAGATCCAGCTGAAAGAGCTGTCCCGTTCCCAGCTCATCTGCAACGTTCACAAGCGGCAGCAGCGAGATACCGTATCCGGCCTGCACCATCCGCTTAATCAGCTCAATGCTCGGGTAGCGCATTTGCAATTGCGCCATAGTTGAATGCCCCGCTTCCCTCAGCAGCTGCTCGCCAACCCCGTGATAGTAGCATTGATTGCCGTAGCTGATATAAGAGGCGTACTTCCGTTGCCGAATCCCGCTCCCTGCCGGTGCCGATACCCAGACCATCTCCTCATGCAATAACGGTGTAAAAATCAATCCCTCGTGCAGTGGATCCCGCGGTACAATCCCCAGTTCATCCCGTCCGTCGAGCACCCGCTCGCATATATCGTGCAAAAATCCCGTAGAGAGCTGCAGCTCGACCTCCTCGAACCGCTCGGCGTATTCAGCAAGCAGCCTCGGCAGCCTTGCTACGCAATACGATTCGAGCGCGCGCACGCGCAGCACGCCGCTCGGCAGCTCGGTTCGCTTCAGCTCATCCTCCAGCGCCTGACTGAGCGCGACGAATTGTTCTGCGAAACGCGCCAGCGCAAGCCCCGCCTCAGTCGGCTCTACGCCTCGCGGCAGCCGGTCGAACAACCGTTTGCCGCTGGACTTCTCCAGCTGAGCGATATGGGTCGTCACGGTAGACTGAACATAGCCCAGTCGGTCAGCCGCTCGGCTGAAGCTCCGCTCCTCCATGACGGCCTGAAACGTACGAATGGACCGGCCATCTAATTCGTTGAACACGGCAGGCCTCCTCCTTGGCATTCGAATTGTAAATACCAGACATCGCATTTATTCATTTTTCAAATCGATACACACATGCTAACATTAGGAACAGCTCATCGTAAAGGAGAAATGAATCTATGTTCACCCGCTTCCTACGTCCGCTCTTCCCCGCAATTGGGGCACTCATAGCTGTTCTCGTACTGCTCGCATTCGAGAATACGACTGATCTGACGATGCTCATGGCCCCGTTCGGCGCTTCGTGCGTTATCGTATTCGCCCTGCCAGACAGCCCGCTCGCCAGACCGCGCAACGTCATCGGCGGCCATGTAATCAGCGCATTGACCGGTCTTATCGTCTATCACACATTCGGCAATCATATCTGGTCGATTGCTCTTGCAGTCGCCTTGTCGGTCTACTTGATGCAGGTAACGGGTACGATTCATCCTCCCGCTGGCGCCGACCCGATCGTCGTCATCCTTGCAGGCGCCGGCTGGTCGTTCCTGTTCGCCCCAGTCTTAGCTGGAGCCGTCATCTTGGTTGGCCTGAGCGCTCTATACCGCTTCATTCTCAAACGCCGCGCCCAGCAGCAGCAGCGCCAACAACAAGCAGCAACAATAACGAAGCCCGCTATCGTCAATTCGAATTCAACAAGCGCATAAGAAGCATACCTCGCACATACAGAAGGGCTGCGGCAGATGGCATCTGCGCAGCCCTTTATTTGTTGTAATTCAAACTATTAATCCCGAAACCGCTGTCTCCTCATCCACTGCGTCGCGACCCATTTCTCCCCCGTTACGACAGGTTTGCCGGCATGCAGCGTCAGCTCGTTCAAGCGGTTGTCCGAATAGAAATATTCGAAGTAAACGGCGCTCCCCTTCTTAGGTGCGACCGACAGCTGAAGCGTAGGAAAGTATGTCTCCCCGCCCTCTTCCACATCGTTCAAATACATGACCAGCGTGCTGATCCGATTGTTGGCAACCGCTTCGGTGGTGAAGTAGTCATAGTGAGCCTGATACTGCTCGCCAGGCTTATAATGCAGCACCTGCAGCGGCTCCGCGTGAACAAGCGGCACCTGCATAAGCGCCGACAGCCTCGCCTCGATCGACTGAATCCAAGCATTCTCGCCTTCCTCGAAGAACATGCTGCTGCTCGTTCGAATATCGCTGACGGCACGGTCGCTTCCGATACGGGAACGATGCATCCTATCGCTAGCTAATGCAATTAAGGCATCGCATTCCTCGCTGCTCAGTACATCTTCCAATATGAGAATTAGCGGTTCCTCCAACTTGCCGACGATGCGGATCGGCTTGTCGCTCGTCATCATCGTGTTCCCTGTCACCTGTACAATCGACTGCTCTTTAACGACCATCGCTTCATCCTCCACTAGGGCTTTCTGATGAATAACATGGAATCGGTGTGCGTCAGTTGATGCTGCGGGCAACGGCCATATGCTGTTGTCATGATGGGAACTAGGTGCTGCTGTCAGGTAGGGATCATGTCGTGATTGCAGGGGATTAAGAGGGTGATGCAAGGTTAGGATTTGAGGTTGTCGTAGCTGGTTCTTGCATGCTTCACACTGTCCAAATGCTCATTCGCCCACATCTTGAGCGCATTCATAACGGGAAGAAGCGACTCTCCGAGCGGTGTGAGCGAATATTCCGTTATAGGCGGTACCGACGGGGTCAGCTTGCGCTTCACGATGCCGTCGCGCTCCAGCCGCTTCAGCGTCTGGGTCAGCATTTTCTGCGAAATGCCTTCAATCCGCCTCATCATATCGCCGTAACGAATCTCGCCTTCCTCCATCGCATAGATGGCAAGCGCCGTCCATTTGTTCGAGATAATCTCCAGCACATGGCTGTAGGTGCATCCCTCGAGAGAAATATCCGGCTTGCTTCTCATCGCTGTGCCTCCTCTCGTACGAACTTTAACGTTCGCAACCCACTTTAAAGTGCCGACTTACTAAATTTTAGCACCGGAACTATACTGTGTCTATCTCAGAAGAGGAGCGTGTTAAGGTATGAAAGCATATGTGCTGCGTGACGGATTCGGTCTTGAAAATGTACAAGAGGAGGATCGCCCCATCCCTTCCCCAGGTCCTGGCGAAGTGCTCATTCGGATGAAGGCTGTTTCGCTCAACGCCCGCGATATCGGTGTCATTGACGGGTACTATGAACCCAATCGGACAGAGCCGCTCATCCCCGTCTCCGATGGCGTCGGCGAGGTCGTGGCATTAGGGGAGCAAGCCTCCAAGTTCAGTCTGGGCGAACGCGTGAGCGGCATATTCACGCAGAGCTGGACGACGGGAGAGCCGACGCAGCGTAACTGGGCGACGACGCTCGGCAGCCCGCTGGACGGCATGCTGGCAGAGTATGTCGTTCTGCCGGAGGAGGGTCTTGTGCGCGTACCCGAGCATTTGACCGATGAGGAGGCCGCAACATTGGCATGCGCAGCGGTCACGGCTTGGCATGCGATTGTCGAAGAAGGACAGGTGAAGGCCGGCGATACAGTTGTCGTACAGGGAACAGGCGGCGTATCCCTATTCGCCCTGCAATTCGCCAAGCTGCTTGGCGCTCGCGTGATCGCAACATCGAGCAGCGACGAGAAGCTTGAGCGCGCGAAGGCGCTTGGAGCTGACTATGGCATCAACTATCGAACGACACCCGACTGGGAGCAAGCAGTCCTTGCGTATACGGAAGGCCGCGGCGCCGATCATATCGTCGATCTTGGCGGCAGCGCAACACTCAACCGCTCGCTGACAGCACTGAAGGTTGGCGGTCAGATCAGCATCGTTGGCCTGCTCTCCGGGGCGGTCATCGACGGCTTCGCCATTGTGCCCGCAATTCTTCGCAAAGCGAGACTGCAGGCCATTAACGTTGGCAGCCGCGAAATGTTCGAGCGGATGAACCTCGCCATCGAGCAGCACGCGCTGCGTCCCGTCATCGACCGATCGTTCCCGTTCAGCGAGTCCCTTGATGCCTTGAGATACATGGCGCAGGGTTCTGCCTTCGGTAAAGTTACGATCACCTTCTAATCACTGTGCTCGAGCCATATGCCAAAATACGGTTCACCTCTAATGGATCGTCAGCTCCACGCGAAGTAAACCGTATTGAAATGATTATCCAAAATGAACCGTGACATCAATTGGCCTTGCTTCAACCGGGATGGTTGCAATAACGGTATTCGTCGCTCCGTCAATGACGGATACCGTGTTGCTGTCGCGGTTGGCAACATAGATCCGGTTCGTCCGCGGGTTCACAGCCACACCTTCAGGACTGGTTCCAACCGTTATGGTACCCGTAACCAAGTTAGTTGCTCCTTGAATAACGGACACAAAGTCATTCACTATGCTCGATACATAGATGCGATTGGTAGCCGTATTCACTGCCGCCCCAATCGGACCTCCTCCAACGCCTGTAACGGTTGCAAGTACGGTCTTGGTTGCTCCGTTAATAACGGAAACATTGTTGCTGTTAATGTTCGGAATGTAGATTAGATTCGTCGCCGGATTAATAGCAACAACACCTGAGTTGAGTCCGATCGGTATTTCTGGCGGAACCCTTACATTTGTAATGCCATCAATAACGGATGCTGTGCCATCGACGTTCGAGACATAGATTGTATTAGTAATCGGATTGGCGGCGATCCCCCCTGGCGTTACGACAAACGGCAATGAGATCGACTTAATAACGGTGTCGGTAATGCCATCAATAACCTTCACCGTACTCGTTAATGCACAAGTGACATAAATAAGATTCGTCGAGATATTAACCGCAGGGTAGAAGGCAAGCGGATCAACAGCGATTGTGCTGAGGATCGTGTTGGTCACAGCATCAATCACGATGACCTCACCAGCTGTTCGATTGCACACATATAGCTTACTTGTCGTCGGATTGATAGCAATCCCTTGTATCGTATCCGTCCCTGTGCCTAGCGGAATCGTAGCGATTATAGTGTTCGTGTCCCCATCGATGACGGTCACGAGACCTGCCTGCGATGAGACATAGATCGTATTGAACGCAGGCAAGCCTGGACCGGTCGGACCCGTAGGCCCTTCCGGACCTGCCGCGCCTTGTGCACCCTCTGCTCCAGCTGGACCCGGCAACCCCATCGGACCTACAGCTCCAGGGGGACCTGCCGGCCCAGTCGGCCCAACCGATCCGATTAGTTCGTTGTTAATGACGAGACTTAAGGAATGATCGATTTGGTGAATAACTTGTGTAAGCTCGTTACGAACGACGTTATTAATGACAAGTCGCAGTACAATGGTCTGAAGCAGGGTATTATAGAGGCGCATATCGATCGTGGCTGTCGTAACAAGTACGACAGGAACGACAAGCTTGACTAGGATGAGTTCCAACAAGGCCAACCTTGCTATACGCTCACGATTGAGCGGACACAGCGTGTTCACCAGCGCATTGATTCGCCTTAGCACACGGCGAAGCTTATCGATTGCGACAGGGTCTTCTTGTATAAGGGACGGAATGATAAGGGAGTTAAACTCTCGCAACAGGCGGAGCAGCAGCGCAAGCTGTTTCGGTGTGATGCGAATTCGCCTGCAGGAGATGGCTTGACGATGACGAAGGCGGCAGAGGCACAGCTTCTTGTTGCGTGCATGACATTGTGATGCGTGCAGAGCGTGTTGCTTTCGTTTTCTTCTATCCGGATTCGATTGACTCATTGCTTCACACACCTCCATCCTCCGATATCGTATGAAGGCGTGTGTTTATAGACTTGTATAGCTGCCTATTAAACTTAAATATTAGCCTGTTTCATAGGAACAGCTGCCATGCGATCTTCTTGGACACGAATGATGCGATTGCGGCCATCGCGTTTCGCGGCATACAGCGCTTGGTCGCATGTGATATACAGGTTCTCCATTGTCGTCCGAGCATTAGGAATGACCGTCAGTATCCCTACGCTGACGGAATAAGTCGTCGGCAGCTGTTGATCGTCTACCCCCGCGAACTCACTAATCATTTGCTCCGCAAACTGAGCGGATGCTTCTTCATCGAGTCCGGGCAGCAGAATCCCGAATTCATCGCCTCCGTAGCGGACAAGCATATCCTGCGTACCCAGATGCTGTCGCACCCGAGATGCCAGATGCTGCAGCACTTGGTCGCCGACATAATGCCCGTAGGTATCGTTAATGATCTTGAAGCGGTCCACATCAAATAACATATAGGACAGCGGCTGCCGCTTCTTCGCATAACGAGCAAGCTGCCGTTCTGCTCGAATGGCGAACGTTCGACGGTTTAAGGCGCCCGTCAGATCGTCTTGATTCGCGAGTCTGACCAGCTCTCGATGCGACTGCTCCTTCATGAGCAGTACGATCCCTGTATGGCCGACGACAATGATAAGGAAGAGAACAAGCAGCATCGGCAGCTGAACATCGCTCTGCTGATAGAAGCTTGCCCAATTATGCCCGAGCACTGCGCCGCCTGACCGAATCAACATCCAGATCCCGACACACAGATAAAGGGTGCCCATCACTCGGGCGAGCGGACTTGCGCCGCGGACAACGATTAGACGATAAGCGGGCAGAAATATGATAGCGAGCAGCACAGAAGCGAACGCAATCCGTGTTTCCTCTTGATTATTAAAGAAGTAGATGAAGAGAAACCCTGCAATGCTGGCGAGCGTAAGGATGACATACAGCCATTTCATTCTCACCGTCAAAATGCGCTGCAAACTAAGCAGCACGCAAATCTCAAGCGTATACACAATGAAGAGCATGCTGTTAGCGAGCAGGACAGACAATACATCTGGAATATGGCCGCGCAGCGCCGCAAAGTACAGGGCGATCGCTTGCATGCTTTTGGCACCGATATAGACCTTGAGCGTAGCAAGCTTCAGGCTGCCGTTCCAATAAGCCAACGTGAGCACCAATGCGATCAAATATCCAATTAACAGAGTTGCAAATACCGTTCTAGCATCCAGCACTATGGACATAACATGCACCATCTCGTACAGAAAATAGTAATTACTCTGATTATAGTCTATATGTCTTGGTATATCGACATGACATGACGTTTTTTATTAGTTAATTTGTTTTTATTGTCATATTTTCTGTCGTAATGCGTCAGCTAGTTGTACTTACGGTTCGCATTGCCGCTGCATGGGCTGCACAACAAATACCGCCATAGCGCTAGGCGCTGTGGCGGCGTTGTATTTTTGTACCGATACATTAAGCCCCAAAAGCAATCCGATACCCATCCAGGTCACGAATCGTAAGCTCGCTCCAACCCTCGGACCAGTGCGGACCGTTAACGACTTCCACGCCGTTCGCTTGGAAAATCTCATAGAGCTGCCGAAGGCCTTCCGGATCGGTATAGCAGAAAAAATCGAAGTAGAGCCCGCCGTCGGCGGCTGAGTTCGGACGAATGTCGGTTTTCTGCTTCGCTGGATGCAGAATAAACGTTGCTCCGCCGTGGCTGACGTGGATATGTCCGCCGATATTTTCGGTATCGAACCCGACTCCCTCGTAAAATGCGACCGATGCATCAACGTTCTCAACAAGGAACGTAACAGACGCTCCTTTGATTCTTGCACGTACTTTCTCCACAAACGATTCGGTCAGCTTCTTCTCTTGTGCCGTATCTTCCACCAAAATAATCAGCTCCTTCTTCAGCATTGTCCTTGCTCTTCGCAGCCGGCTCTCTGTCGTTCTAAGCGGAACGTCCAGCAGCTCGCTTATCTCTCTAGCATTGTATCCCCCTATGTAATACATCAAGGTGGACGTACGATAAATCTCGTCTAACCCTCGCAGCGCCTTCCATACGGCCTGCTCATTAGACATTCGCTCAATCTGCTCATCCAGTGATACAGTGTCCGGCGCAGCGACAGCCTCCTCGAGCGACCGCACGATGAGCTGCTTCTTGCGAAATTGATCTTTGCACAGGTTGCTCGCTATGCGAATTACCCAGCTGCCGAATCGTTCTCCCTCTTGCAACTGTTCGAAGTTGCGCCATGCTTTGACGAAAGCCTCCTGCGCAATATCCTGCGCCAAGTGAAAATCATTGACGATGCTGTAGGCTGCCCCATATACCGCATTGGAGTATCGGCGGACTAGCTCCGTGAATGCATGCTGGTCCCCACATAAGGATCTTAACCAACTCCGCTTCCGATTGGTGACTCAATGAACCATTCACCTCCTCTATTGATAAAGACGGATTTCACTCTGAAATACATTCATCATGTACAATAAATTCTTATTCGACAATAAATTTCCTTTGCTTAAGTCCTAAACTTTGATTCTATGCAGGTTATGGAGGCCCTTCTTTAAGACAAGCCCACCCGAGCTCAGCCCATTTTTATTCCAGTATGTAAAGTTCACTTGACACTATGAATGGTTTATTATACATTTTGTATACAGAACTTAACTTCGCACTAAAATCAAAGGAGGTGTTTTGCTTGACCTACCAAGAGAAGAAAAGCATCGTCACGCTCATCAGCACGATCCTCATATTCATTGGCTACTGCTTCTACATGTACCCGAAGTATCCTGAACAGGGCACTGCATTGTCAGAGGTGCTGCATTATTGGGGCTCCTTCGTGCTCATTCTGATGCTCGTCTCCATCATCGCGCATATTATGATCAGCATCGTGTTCAATATCATCTATCGGATGACGACAGGCGAGAAGGAGCCTGGGTTCACGGATGAGCTGGACCGCATCATCGAGCTGAGAGCTCATCGGACATCGTTCCTGCTGTTTATTCTCGGATTCCTGTGCGCGATGGGATCGCTCGTCATGGAGCAGCCGCTGTACGTCATGTTTAACCTGCTTATCGCAGCCGGCTTCCTCGCCGATGTGAGCGGCTCCGTAACGAAACTTTATCACTATAGGAGAGGCATCTAATATGGGTAACAATCTTGTCGGCAACCATATCCGCAAACTACGATTCGACCACGACGAAATGACCCAGCAGCAGCTGGCTGACAAGGTAGGCGTAACAAGACAAACGATTGTCGCACTGGAGAAGGGCAATTACTCGCCATCTCTAGAGCTGGCGTTCCGTATCGCACGGGCGTTCAGCTTACCAATTGAGAGCATATTCTTCTACGAGGAAGCCCCTAAGAAGTAAACCGCAGCAGACCTAGACATCCTTGCTTCGACAACCCTTTGTACGGAAAATGAGGAGGATGAGAGAAATGAATACGACACGCAGAGCAGCTAAACTTACGGGGATTTTGTTTATTCTGGCAGCCGTTTCGTCTATTATCGGTCTCGTTCTATACGATCCGATCCTGAATGGCACAGACTATCTGATCGAAGGTGCCCGGCATGATAACCAGATCATCTTGGGCGCACTAATGGAGCTCGTCCTTGTCGTCTCGGCTGTCGGAACGGCCGTTACCATGTTTCCGGTGCTGCGCAGAGTCAACGAACGAATCGCGCTTGGACACTTATGCTTCCGTTTTCTCGAAGCCGTCGTTATTATAGTGGGCATCATTAGTGTCCTGTCTCTCTTGACCTTAAGTCGCGACTTCACGGCGGCAGCGCCAGCAGATCCTGCCTTCTACCACGCCTCAGGCACGCTGCTAGTCGCAATCCACGACTGGACCTTCCTGCTGGGCCCTAATTTCATGCTCGGCATTAACACGATGATGTACAGCTATATTTTTTATCGCAGCGGTCTGGTGCCTCGTTTCCTGTCCATTCTCGGGATGACGGGCGGCGCACTCGTCCTTGCTGCAGCGTTGTTCGAGATGTTCGGCGTATTCGAGCAAGTATCCGTCTGGGGCGGACTGCTGTCACTGCCTGTCGCTGCGAACGAGATGACGCTTGCCGTTATTCTTCTTGCTCGGGGATTCAATGAATCGCGACTGCCTATTGACAGAAACATCCAGTCAGGATATGGTGTATCTAAATAACTAATTATTTGGTTACTAACGGAGACGATAACGCAATGGAACCACTCGACGCGACAGAACTTGAAACAACCGTTCATCGGCAGCTGCGAGACTGCAGCCCGGTCTTCCTTGCCCTGGCCGACCCGGTCCGGCAGGACATCATCATGATGCTCACGAAGCACGAATCGTTGAATGTAGCGCAAATCGTTGAACGTTCGCCAATGTCTCGCTCAGCGATCTCCCATCATCTGAAGATTCTCAAACAAGCGAATCTGCTGACCTCCGCCAAGAAAGCGACCGAAATCTATTACAGCCTCGACATTGAACATCCCGTTTCCCTTCTGAAGGCATTCCTAGCGACAACCGAACAGATTATTGTCATGAAAACAGCTGAACCAGGGGATGAATAATCCCCTTCTCTTCCCTCTTTAATAACTATATAACTAGATATTTAGTTATTTGGTTGTTATAAATATGACTTTCTTAAGGAGGCCTCCCTAATGCCAACGGTCCTGATCACTGGAGCATCAAGCGGTATTGGCAAAGCATTCACAGAGCTGTTCGCTAAGCAGCAGTATCGCATCATTCTTGCCTCGCGGGACGAAGGCAAGCTGAACCAGCTAGCAGCGGAGATGCAGCAGCAATACGGCACTCAAACACGGATCGTCGCGGTTGATCTGGCTCAACAAGATGGCGCAAAACTGTTGTATGAACGTCTGCAAGGCACACGGATCGATATCCTCATCAATAATGCCGGCAGCGGTTCATTCGGCTATCTGCATGAGCTGGATGCCCGCTCGGAGCAGCAGATGCTTCAGCTCAATGTTCAGTCGTTGTCCCAGCTGATGATGCTCATTCTGCCTGACATGGTGCGAAGAGGCAGCGGCCGCATCTTGAACGTCGGCTCCACAACCTCCTTCTATCCTTGTCCGCTGAGCGCCAACTACTCCGCCTCCAAAGCTTTCGTGCTCTCGCTTACAGAGGCGGTTGCGAGAGAACTGGACGGCACTGGCGTCAGCATTACGGCGTTATGTCCCGGCGGAACAGGGACTGCTTTCTTCCAAGCTGCCCAGATGGAGGGGCTCAAGGTAGCCGACCCGAAGGCACTCATGTCGCCCGACAAGGTGGCTCAGATCGGCTATAAGGCGCTAATGCGCGGCCAAGTCGTTGTCGTTCCCGGCATGCAGAACTGGCTGCTGACGCAAGCGCCAAGGCTGTTCCCGCGGCGGTTCGTCACCCGTATTACCCGTTCCGTTCTGGAACGCAAGCGATAAATTCACGGTAACTGCCGGACCCGGGCAACCCCTGAAAAGTACACTTCGTTATTAAATCTACATTGAACAAGGAAATAGTTGCCACGCGTTGAAAAAAGATTAAATAAATTTTTCTCAAGCTGTCGATTCCACCGTCTTTCGTTCGTTGTGCATATAGAAGCCACACAAAACCAAGGAGGAGATTCACAATGAGATTCATGATGGTTGTCAAAGCTACACAAGATTCCGAGGCCGGCGTTATGCCTAGTGCCGAGCTGTTCGCAGCCATGGCGAGATACAACGAGGAGCTGGCGAAGGCTGGCGTGCTGGTCGCGGCAGAAGGACTCCACCCAACCTCGAACGCGATTCGCATCTCCTACCCGGAGCCGGGCGGGAAACCGAAGGTGCTGGATGGACCCTTCACGGAAGCGAAGGAGCTGATCGCGGGTTATACGTTAATTGACGTGAAATCAAGGGAAGAAGCGATTCAGTGGGCGATGCGGATGCCGGATCCACATGGCTTCGGCCAAGGCGAAATCGAACTTCGTCAGGTGTACGATCTGTCCGAGATATCCGAAGATCCTGAAGCATTAGCCAGAGCAACGGAAACGCAGGAGCAGCTCACAAGGAAACAGCGTTCGTGAACGAATCCGCCGTTCATCGCACCATTAACGGAATATGGTCCATCGAGTCGGCCCGAATCATTGCCGCTCTGGCTCGCATGCTGCGCGACGTCGGGCTTGCCGAGGATATGGCGCAGGATGCGCTCCTTATCGCGCTGGAACGCTGGCCTGAGACCGGTATCCCAGACAACCCGGGGGCTTGGCTGATGACTACTGCGAAACGCCGTGCTATCGATCACCTGCGCAGAAACAAGCTGCGCGACCGCAAGTACGAAGAGCTTGGCTGGGAGAGCGATCGGCAGCAGGAGCCTGATTGGGATGCTGCGCTAGATGATCCTGTAGGCGACGATCTCCTTCGCCTTATCTTCACAACCTGCCATCCCGTTCTTTCGGCCGAGGCTCGCGTAGCGCTTACGCTCCGGCTGCTCGGGGGATTAACGACGGACGAGATCGCAAGAGCGTTCCTCGTACCGGAAACGACCGTCGCGCAGCGGATCGTACGAGCGAAGCGTACGCTCTCGGCTGCCCAAGTCCCATTCGAACTGCCGCCGAAAGACGAGCTGCCGGCGCGGTTATCTTCCGTGCTTGAAGTCATCTACCTCATGTTCAACGAGGGGTACGCCGCATCTTCAGGAGGAAGCTGGATTCGGCCTACACTCTGCCAAGAGGCGCTTCGGCTTGGGAGGATCTTAGCCGAGATCGCGCCAGACGAGCCAGAGGTTCACGGCCTCGCGGCGCTTATGGAAATTCAATCGTCTAGGTTCAGGGCGCGGGTCAGCTCGAGCGGCGAACCGATTCTGCTCGCAGACCAGAACCGCGCATTATGGGATCATCTTCTTATCCGTAGAGGACTGGCTGCGATCAATCGAGCGGAGCGTCTTGGCCGGGCATTCGGGCCTTATCTCATTCAGGCATCAATCGCTGCCTGCCATGCCCGGGCCCGCACCGCTGCGGAGACGGATTGGATCCGTATCTCGGCCTTGTACGATGCGCTCTCGCAGGTCGCGCCATCCCCTGTCGTTGAACTTAATCGCGCGGTGGCGTTGTCGATGGCTTTTGGTCCGGAGGTGGGCTTGGAAATCGTCGACGCGTTAATGAATGAACCGTCCTTAAGCGGCTACCATCTGCTGCCGAGTGTTCGAGGCGACTTCCTTATGAAGCTGGGCCGCAGGCAAGAAGCCTGTTCAGCCTTCAAATATGCAGCGTCCCTATCGCTCAATGACAAGGAGCGCGAGCTGCTCTTAAGACGCGCGGCCGATTGTGCTGCCGAGTAAATAAATAGATCGAGGAGAGATTGACATGAGCCAAGAGGTTAACGAGTTTATCGAGAAGGTCCAAGAGCCGTGGCAAGCCCAGCTGTGCCGAGAGCTGCGTGAGGTTGTCCACCATGCGATTCCGGATGTGCAGGAGCGCATTCAGTACAATAAGCCCCATTTTCTGAAAAACAAAAAATACGCTGCCGTCATCTCGACATCGAAGGATGCCGTAAGCTTCACGATTTTCAATGCGACAGATTTGGAGCTGCCTGAAGGGCTGTTCGACGGCCCTCCAGAACGGAAGACGATTAAGTTCCGCAGCAAACAATCGATAGATGGCGGCATGCTGACGGCATTCGTGAAACTAGCCTCTTCCACACTATAAGCCCAGTACTGCCGACGGAGGGAGAATTGATCATGCACACTGCAACATCCCGAGATGGCACCAAGATTGCCTATGACATCAAGGGCCAAGGTCCAGCGCTTATCCTCGTTGGAGGAGCGTTCAGTTATCGGAAATTCCCGGGGGTGCTGAAGCTTGCTTCACTATTGTCGGAACACTTCACCGTCTACAATTATGACCGCCGCGGCCGCGGAGATAGCGAAGATAAGCATTCCTATGCGATAGAACGAGAGATTGAAGATCTTCAGGCGCTGATCGATGCCGCGGGCGGTTCGGCTTATGTATGGGGGCTGTCATCCGGCGCCGTGCTTGCTCTGCAAGCGGCAGCGAGCGGGGTCAACATGAGGAAATTGGCGCTGCATGAGCCTCCCTTTATCGTGGACGCTGCGGACCCGCTGCCGCCAGCAGATTTCGTCGCACAAGTGAAGAAGCTGATTGCAGACAATCGACGCGCCGAGGCGATCAAATATTTTATGACCAAAGGGATGGGCGCGCCTTCCTTCGTCGTTGGAATGATGCGTCTAATGCCCGGTGTGTGGTCGAACCTGATGGCGGTAGCGCACACGCTCCCGTATGATGCTGCCCTGCTCGAAGGCTACATAAGCGGCAAGCCTCTGCCCGCCAAGGGGTGGAGCGCGTTGGAAATGCCGACGCTCGTACTCGAAGGGACGGAAAGTCCCGCCTCGCTTCGCCGAGCCGCTCAGGCGCTGGCCGAGGCGCTTCCTCATTCGCAGCTGGCAAGCAAGAAGGGACTCGGTCATACGAAGACGCTTAATGCGAAGATGATTGCATCGGAGCTTGTCGCATTTTACACGGAGAAGTGATGCGGTGACCTTCAATTCCCCAGCGAATAAGCCCTTGTTTTAAATTTTACGCCACATCTAGCCCGATTGCGGCGCATTGTTCCTATAACCTATAATACGATTGCATGTAGACAGTCCTGCCTACGAAGAAGGCAGCAGCTCCTAATGGAACTGCTGCCTTCATTTTTATAGCGGCATATCTTTCATTCGCATTACCGTCGTAACCGCACCGGATTCCACAAGCAGCTTGGCGTATTGGCTGCGTCTAGGATCATTCCGATATTCATCGAATGCCCGACCCGACGGGAACCAGATAACATGAACTTCATGCTGGCCATCCTCCGTTCGGAGTCTCCGTTCCAGTCTAGCCCCATGATCCGCCAGCAGCGGCAGCACGCAGCTCTCATATGCGTTGAATTGTGCGACTCCCGCTTCAGGAATTCGCGCTGTCATGACATAGAGTTGAGATAGATCCACGCCTGTTTCCATCGACATGACCCCCTATATACGAATCGACCACTTAATCCCGCAGCAGCGTCGCCTTCAGCACCCCAATCGCCTCCGAGATCTGAGCGAGCTCCGCATCCTGTGCGCCTTCCACCTTCTGCAGAAACAACTGCTTCATATGCGCCATCCACTCGTTCATCCTCGCTTCCCCGCCTGCAGACAACCGAATGTACTGCTTTCTCCTGTCCCCTGCATCATCCAGCTTCTCGCACAGCCCCTTATCCGTCAGCTTCTTGACCTCTCGGCTCGTATTCGGCAGGGAGATGCCTTTGCACTCGCTCAGCTCGCTCAGCGTGATCGGCTGCTTCACCAATAGAAACTCGAGAATCTCGTATTGAAGAGGCGTAATGTCGTCCTTCGGCAAATCCTTCGTCATCTCATAATGCAGTTGATGAGAGGATGCAATAAGGGACACCAGCTGCTCGAACAACGTTTCCTTCGACACCATCATGAAACATCTCCTCGTAAAGGGTCATCCAGTCTACTTTTGTTATCAAAACATAATTATCATTTGACAATTAAATTCCGCAATGCTATCTTATTATCAAATGATAACAAAGAAGGTGCCTTATGAAAACCCTTATTATCTATACCCACCCGAATCGCCACAGCCTCAGCCATGCTTTTCTGCAGCAAACGCTCCAAGGCTTGCAAGAGAACCCGCATGTGGAGGAAGAGGACATTCAAGTGCTCGACCTGTACGGCGAAGGCTTCGATCCGATTCTCGTGTTCAACGATCAGAAGCGCAGAAGAGATATGCATGTCGAGCCTACATTAGAGAAGTATAGGAATCAGCTGCTGTGGGCGGACCGGATTGTGATGATCTACCCGATCTGGTGGGGCCGTCCTCCTGCGATGCTGCTTGGCTATATTGACCGTATGTTCGCATCGAATTTCGCCTATCGCGAGAAGGGCGGTTTACTCCCCGAAGGTCTGCTCAAGGGCAAGTCCGTTGTATGCATTTCAACCATGAAAGGTCCAACCCTCTATCCGCTCCTCTGGCTGGGTAACGCGCACAAGACCCTTATGCGCAGAGCGCTCTTCAGCTATGTCGGCATTAAGAAAGTGAAGTTCTTCGAGTTCGGAGGCATGGAGAAGAAGCAAGGCCAACAAACGAAGAAGCTCGACCGTATCTATCGCTATTTCCGATCGGCTGCATACTGATTCTCAGAGCAATCATGCGTAATCCATATATTTCCTTCGCAACAATCCTCCCCCCCTCAGCGTCTACCCTATATACTTACACGTAAATAATACAGACATAATTATGGGGTGAAACGGAGTGAAGCCAATGAAATATAGAACAATCGCAGTCGCCGGCGCCATTGCCGGCGCTGTTCTTCTATGGGCGGGACCTGCTTCCGCAGAGCAGAAATTTACGGACTTACAGCATACGCAATGGGCCGAGGACAGCATTATGTACATGGCGAATCGCGGTACGGTCGCCGGTTACGGGAACGGACTATTCAAGCCAGAAGGCCGTGTTACACGCGCGCAGGCCGCTGCTTTTCTCGTGCGGGAGCTGTATCCAGACCAGCAGCCCGATTCAGGCCAGACATATTCGGACGTCAGCACCTCCTATCCTTTCTACCGTGAGATCTCGATCGCCGCGCGCAACGGGCTGACCGGCGGCTTCCCTGACGGCACCTTCCATCCGGATGCACCTATCACTCGCGCAGAGACCGCTGCTCTCCTGACGCGGGCATACGAGCTCACGAACGGCAGCAGCCAATCCGCCAATCTATCGGACATTGCAGCGCACTGGGCGGTCGATCCGATTCGTACGATGAGCTCCAATGGCTTGCTCGGCGGGTATTCCGACGGCACCTTCCGTCCGAACCAGTCGGTATCGCGGGCCGAGTTCGCCGTCTTCATGACGAGGGTCATCCGCTTCGAGCGGGCAGCAGCGATCGGGGAGCATGACTGGGATAAGCTGATCTCCTATATGACGGTGAGCGAGCAGGTCGGTCAGATGCTCATGCCCGATATTCGGCAGTACAACGGCAAGGTGACGACGACCGTTAACGATGGAATCAAGAGCAGTCTGCATGATCAGAACCTGGGCGGACTCATTATTTTCGACAAAAATATTACCGACGCCAAGCAACTGACGACGCTTACGCATGATCTGCAAGCCGAGGCCGGCGACATTCCGCTGTTCTTAAGCATCGACCAAGAAGGCGGCGTCATAAAACGGATTCCTGGCGGCACGAATTTGCCCGGACAGATGGCGCTTGGCGCAATCGGCGACGCATCGCTTGCCGAAGCCGCAGGAAGGCTGACGGGCGAGGAGCTGAAGGCGCTTGGGCTTCAGGTGAATTTCGCCCCCGTGCTCGACATTAACAGCAATCCCGACAATCCGATAATCGGGATGCGGTCGTTCAGCTCGAACCCGGACCTCGTGACGAAGCTGGGATTGTCCACGATGAAAGGTCTGCAACAGGCGGGCGTTGTGGCCGCTGTGAAGCATTTTCCGGGACATGGCGATGCAGCAGTAGACTCCCATCTCGGACTGCCGGTGCTGAACCATACGCACGATAGACTCGATGCAGTAGAACTAAAGCCGTTCCGTGCGGCAATCGACAATGGCGTAGAGATGATTATGACCGCTCACATCGCTTTCCCTGCGGTAGATAACGACCATGTCATATCGTTGAAGGATGGCAGCAGCGTGCCGATTCCGGCGACGCTGTCGAAGAAGGTGCTGACCGGACTTCTTCGAGGAGAGCTCGGGTATAAGGGCGTCATTATTTCGGATGCGTTCACGATGGAGGCGATTGCGGACCATTTTGGCGAAAATCAAGCCGTCGTACGCGCCGTTCAAGCTGGCGTCGACATCATCCTCATGCCGCAAGATTTGGCTTCCGCACACGCGGCGCTTGTGCAAGCCGTGAAGAACGGGTCCATCTCCGAAGCGTCGATTCACGCTTCGGTCGAGCGCATTCTGGAGCTGAAGGCGAAGTATGGCTTGTTCGATCCACAGCCTAGCTTGTCGACCAAGCTTGCAGCGTTCGATCAAGCAATCGGGTCCGAGGCGCATCGCGCCGTCGAGACGGAGATCGCAGAACGGGCCGTTACGCTGCTGGCTAGCCGTGATGGCGCGCATCCTGACCTGATCCGCTCGGGGGATCGAGTCGTCATCGCCGCATCAAGCGAGGAGCAGGCCAAACAGCTCGAGAAACAGCTGCTTCAAGCGGGTTCGTCGCTGTCGCTCAAGACCGACATCGCGATTATCGGCCAAGCGAACATGAATGCACTGCTGGATAAGGCGGACTATGTAATCGCGGCATCCTATCAATTCCGTAACGTGGCGAGCGAGTTTAACTCGTCGGGCACGCAAGGCGTCATCGACTACGCGAATAGTAAGAATAAGCGCTATGCGCTGCTCTCGCTCGGCAATCCATATGAGACGATGTTCGTGAACAATATTCGCTCCGGACTTGCGGTTTACGGGAAACAAGAGCCGAATACGGCAGCTGGCCTTAAGGTGCTGCTCGGCCAATTAGAGCCGCAAGGCGTGCTGCCGGTGACGGTGGAGTAGGTAATAGACGCAACAGAACAGGCTGCCGGTCGGCAGCCTGTTCTACTGTCATCGATTAAGATTAAACGACGGAAAGCAATGTTAACGGAAGTTCGAATCGAATCCGTGCGAAGCCGTCGAATAGCCTGCTGTATTCGCAGCAAATGCAGGTTGATAGTGACTTGGCTGCGAGAACGCAGGATTATACGCGTACTGCGCTTGCGAGTGAGCCGACTGTTCGACCTGTCTGACCAGCGATGCAATCTGGTTCAGCTGCTGGATGGCCGTTTGATGGCCTTGGAGCGCCGTCTGGATCACTTGCGCGGCTCTTTGCTCACGTTGAGCTAACTCTTCAAGTCGCTGCGCATTCTGCTGCTCTTGCTGAAGCAGCTGCTGATAATTCTGGCTGGCTTGCTGCGTTTGTTGGACGAGCTGCTGCACAAGCTGCTCGACTTGTTGAACCGATGGATTGTGCGAATAGTTGTTGAATGGCATAAAATGACCTCCTTCGTTATGGACAACGCCTATTAGAATGGCTTGGCTGTACCTGCCCTATTCAGGAATTTATTTGGATGAACGACCGTCGATTGAGGAAAATTACGGGGAGCCCCATTCGATGTTCTAGGAGGTACATGATGGAGACGGAAATGAAATACGGCGAGGACTACCACTACTTGCCGGTTACCTCGATTAACAGCGGAGTCGGACTAGAAGCCGCTTCTGATGTATACGTTGTAACGATCCAGATCGTCAACGTATGCTTCGTCAGCATCCCGGATAGAGACAACTGGGTGCTCGTCGATGCTGGGATGCCGAAGTCAGCCGACGATATTATAGCCGCCGCCGAGGAAAGGTTCGGCACGGATGCTCGTCCTGATGCGATCGTGCTCACACACGGCCACTTCGATCATGTCGGTGCCATCATTGAATTAATCGAGCGGTGGAATGTCCCGGTCTACGCCCACGAGCAGGAGCTTCCGTATTTGACTGGCGGGCGGGCCTATCCTCCCGCCGATCCTTCGGCTTCCAGCGGACTGGTCGCCAAGATGTCCCCTTGGTTTCCGAACGAACCGATCCAATTAGGATCGCGTGTCACCGCTCTCTCCCCGGATGGTTCCATTCCAGAAATGCCAGGCTGGCAATGGATTCATACGCCAGGCCATACGCCGGGCCATGTGTCGCTGTTCCGAGGGGCCGATAAAGTTTTAATCGCGGGCGACGCGTTCGTTACGGTGAAGCAGGAATCGATCTACAAGGTGTTCACGCAGAAGGCGGAGATCAGCGGTCCGCCGAAATATTTTACAACCGATTGGCAGGAAGCCCATTACTCCGTTAACAAGCTTGCGGCGCTGCACCCAGCCGTTGCGGTCACCGGTCATGGCGTTCCCTTGTCAGGCGACGAGCTCACGGCGAGCCTGCAACAGCTGGTGGATGGGTTCGACACTATCGCGGTGCCGGGTCAAGGCAAATATGTACACTAATGCAAAGAAGCATGGGGAATGATTCTCCATGCTTCTCGTTATTTTATCTCCCCATATCCGTTAATCCAGGACTATGCTCATTCGGCATCTCCGGGAATTCCGGAACCGGGAACGGCTGCGGCGGATCGATAACTCGGAGCTCGCCCTTATTGCGGCTTGGGCTCTCCCCTTGGAAAATCTCGCCGATACGAGTTGGATCGAGTCTGAAGTTGAACTGTGCGTTATGATAGCCCATGTCGACGAACTTCCGGCATTCGGGATATTTGTTGATGTCGTAATTAGGGACAGGGAACAGCTTGGCCCATTCGACGCCAAGCGTCTCCAGCGCTTTAGCGAATGCGTTCTGATGCGCATTGTCGCGGACGATGAGGAAACCGAGCGTTTCGCGAAGCGTTTTGTTCGAGCTCATCTCGTAAATTCTCGTCTTCTGCAGAACGCCTGTCGATTCCAGCACAACGTTGTTGAGCATATCCGCGATTAGGTTGCCATGAGCGTACACCCAAGAGCCATTCCATGGATTGCCGCCAGCATCAACAGGGAGCGAGCTCTGTGCGCCTACGATAAAATGGTGCGGATTCGCATGCTTCACCGCTTCATCCAGCGGAGCGCCATCCACTCCCGAATTGCCAGGAGGCGAAGATACGCCTGCCCCATTCAACAGCTGATTGATTGTCGTCTGAACAAGCTCGACATGCGCGATTTCTTCCAAGAACACACCCTTCAGCAGGTCGCGATACTGCCGTTCCTTGCCTCTGAAGTTCGAGCTTTGGAAGAAGTATTGCATCATCGTCCGCATTTCTCCGAACTGCCCGCCGAGCGCCTCCTGCAATACTTTGGCTGCCGCAGGGTCCGGCTTATCCGGCTCGATGATGTTGATCAAGCCTTCCTTGAAGTAGTACATCTACTTGGTGTCCCCTTCCACATCGTTATTTGCTTGGACAGGTTTACCATCTCCAACTAACGTACCATTCATGCGGAGAGCAGACAAAGGGCCGAAACGCGGCCGTCTCTTAGCTCTGGCTCTGACCGCGTTTCGGCCCTCTATTTTATTCACAACAGGCTAACGACGATCTTTCCTTTCGCTCGGCCTTCCCCGTAATATCGGAACGCCTCTATCGCATGATCAAGTGTATACTGCCGATCAACGACAGGCACGACCTGACCGGACTCAACGAGTGACTTCCAGATAAGCTGATCGTCATGGCTCGGCTTATGGAGAAGTACCTTTACTTTTTTGCCAGTAAGCCATGCCACCAGCGGTCCTGTTAGCGCGGCTTGAATAATCCGATTCATAGTCCCGCCGATCATGACATAGGTGCCGCCCTGCCGCAGTGCGCGCTTCATCTCGAACAGCGACCGATGGCCGACGACGTCGAGAATGAGATCATATTGCGGTCCGTCTGTCGTAAAATCCTGTGTACGATAATCCAGTACATGATCTGCCCCGACGGCGCGCAGCAGATCCAGCTTCTCGGCAGCATCGACGCCCGTCACCTCCGCGCCCTGCAGCTTTATGTATGGAATGGCGAATGTGCCGACACCGCCACCCGCTCCGTTAATGAGCACATGGTGCCCCTTTGCCAGATCGCCTTGCATGCGCAATCCTTGCAGGGCAAGGACGGCCGCCTGCGGTATCGCAGCCGCCTGCGCGAAGCTTATTCCTGCCGGTTTCGGCGTTAGAGCCTTCTCGCTCGCACATACATATTCGGCGAATCCGCCCCAACCACAGCCCGAGAGGTCTCCAAACACTTCATCTCCAGGCTGAAATCGCTGAACCGCCGATCCTACAGCGACTACCCGACCTGCAACGTCCGCGCCGAGAATCGGGTACCGGGGTTTGCGAAGCCCGCCGATCCGGTTCACGAACGGCTTGCCGAGCAGCAGGTCCCAATCCCAAGAGTTGAGCGATGCAGCAGCAACTTCGATCAATACTTCATGCTCCTTCGGTACAGGCACCTCGACCTGCGCGATTCGAAGGACGTCGTCGGGCAATCCATACTGGTCATAGACGAGCGCTCGCATCATGCGGCCTCTGTCTTGCGTCTCTGCTTTCATCGTGAACCTCCCATTAGGATCAAGATCGAATTGCTTTTATTGTATATGAAGAGAGATACCAATTATAGTAAATTAATTTTATAGATCAGGGAGATTGCCTGACTTGGTTCCGACCCGGTAGGGCGTTGTGATGCCCTCGTAATTGAGCATCATGCTCATGCCCATCGAGGCATGCTTCAGATTGTGGCAGTGCGCCATCCAGAGCCCCGGATTGTTCGCCTCCAAATACAGCTCATAGGTCTCGCCTTTCTTCGTTAGGAGCGTATCCAGATATACAGGGCTGCCTTGCAGAGCAACGCCATTCCTGCTAAGAACGCGGAATACATGCCCATGGACGTGAAATGGATGATCGCCGCCGCCTTCGTTGGATACAGTGATAACAACATGATCGCCTTCCTTGACGGTCAAAGGGGGAATCTCGTGAAAGGATTTCCCGTTGATGGATTTGGTGAATAACGTCTGGCCCAGCTTAAGCTCGAAATGCCGATCAGGCTCAACCCTAGGAGTCGGATCCGTCGGTGACGGCGAGCCATAATCGACGAACGAGAACAGCTCTCCGCCTTCTGAATGCTGCGGTTGGGCTCCGCTGCCTATCTTAATCGGTAAGCTCTTTGCCGAGGGGCTATGGACGATGACTTGGCCCGACTCCGGCATCGTAATGAGCAGATCATACCGCTGTCCTGCCCCGATCGGAACAATCGCAGCATCCAGCAGCCCAGGGTCGTGCAGATCATGTCCGTCCATCGCCAGCACCCGTACAGGGGCACCATCGATATCGAACTCCATCGTTTCATTGCCTGCATTAATCAACCGAAGTCTAATTTGCTCGCCCGGTTTGCCTGGCACAGCAAGCCCATTCGCGCTTCCGTTCACCAGCATGGAGGAACCGAGCTGCTGATAGAGAGCCGTCGCCTCGTTTGTCGAGGGATCGAATTCAGACTTCTGCTTGGGCTCAACGATTAGTGAACCTAGAAGCCCTTTGCTGGCCTGAATGGAACTCATCTGATGGGAGTGATACCAATACGTGCCGGGACTCGTCGCGATAAAAGTATACGTGAATTGGCCGCCGGGGAGTACAGCGTCCTGCGTCACGCCAGCAATCCCATCCTGCGAACACGGGACCGTAATCCCGTGCCAGTGAATCGTAACCCCGTCCTCGATGTCCTTGTTATGAAGCGTCACGACAACCCGGTCACCCTCCGTAACGCGAAGCTCAGGCCCTGGCGATATGCCGTTGAAGGTCCATGCATCAACTGTCTTGCCGTTATCCAACTTCAGCTTCGTCCGGGCTGCGGTGACATCGAACTTGCGAATAGGGGCCTCTGATTCCGGAGCGTTAATCGCGGTGCAGGAAACCGACTTCTCATCGGAATTAGCAGCCGCCATAACTCCCATATGCTCCATATGCTCCATATGCTCCATATGCTCCGAGTGCGTCATTCCTGCCATATGGCCCATGTCGGCCATGTTGACCTCGACCGGCTTCTGAAGCCGCATCTGCCACCAATAAGTGGTCAGTGCCGCTCCAACCAGAAGGGCGACAAGGACAGGCAGACCGATATAGAACAGACGTTTCACGCTTCTCCCAGCCATACTCTATCCCCCCTTCCTGACGGTCAAATCCGTATCCAACATGCGCCGTACCGTGAAAGCTATCCCTTCTTGATACGGGGTTCTAGCTATCCCCTCATATACCATGCTTAAGGTTTCATCCATACTGCCGCGCTGCTCATAGCTGTCTAACAACAACTTCATACTAGGCGCATACCACTGCAGCAAACGCTGCTGCCACCCCCCGATCGGCTCGAACCGCGGCGCTGCTTGAACGACTGAACTCGCTAAGCCAAGCAGTTCCGCTTGCGAGATCGGACCATTGCCGCGGAGATTCCAATCATGACCGTACGCGGATGCCGTTGAAGCCAGCTCGCATACATACCGCGCAGCATCGTCTATGAATAAATAGTCTCTTCTAACCGATGGATCGAGGGGAAGCTTAATAGTCTTCCCGTGAACGAATTTGCGCAGCGCATAATGGATCAGTGTGTTGGAAGCGCCGCTGCCATACAGCTCCGGGCTGAAAATGTGCAGCTTATTGGGGCCGGGAAGGTTCACTGCTTTCTTCACGTTCACATCCGAAGGGGAATAGACCCCTTCCACGACAACCAGCTTGGCTCCGATGGCTGCCGAGACGCTTCGAACGGCTTCCAGCATTCGATACACGTTCTCCGGCTTGTCGTCATAAGTTAAGTGCACCCCGCAGAATATAACATCCACGCCACTGGCGGCGGCCAGCAGTTCACCCGAGCGGCCAGCCTCCCCTCTCACCGTTCGCAGAAGCGGAGAAGAGAGGTTCGTCTTCAGCGTATCCAGCTTCCTCTGCGAACCGGAATAGGCGACAACTTCGGCATTCGCCTCGATTAATTGTTTGACCAACGCCTTGCCCCAACCGCTGCCCGCTCGGACTACCATTGCTTTTACCATTGCTATCACACTCCATATTATTGTAATTGATTAATCAATAACATTGGACGAAAGTGGCTTTACAACCACCAGAACTATAATCGCACCAATAATTGCAAAGACCGCGGCTCCGATGAATACCCAAGAAAACCCTCCCGTCAGTGCATACGCTTCAGTTGCACCACGTCCAATCAGATGATCCATGCGCGTCGAAGCGACCGTTGTAAGCACTGCAAGCCCGATGGCGCCGCCGATCTGCTGACTCGTATTAACCAAGCCGCTTGCAAGTCCTGCCTCATCATCCGCAACGCCGTGTACGGCAAGCTCCGTTCCTGCGACGAATGCGCCTCCCAGCCCAATGCCTATTAGGATCGACGGACCGAGCAAATGAACCGCAAATGAAGCATCGCTAGGAGACAAAGAGAGCCAGATTAGACCCAGTGCCAACAGCAGCAGTGACCCCGCCAGTGTCTTGCGCGTACCGATCGCCTTAACCACAGCGGGTACGATTCCGGCGATGATGACCAGCGAGCCCGCCAGCGGCAGCTGAGTGAGTCCTGCTTTCAACGCATCGTAATGAAGCACCTGCTGCATATAAACCGATAGCGCGAAGAACAGCCCCGTCGTCGCGCCTCCGATCAGGAACATGGCTAGATTCCCGCCCGTAATGGACTTATTGCGGAAAATGCCCAGCGGCATAAGCGGATTCGCTACTCGCTTCTCCAAAAAGATGAACGCTGCGAGCAGTACAACCGCCAAACCGGCGAGAATGAGCGTCTGCGGGGACGTCCAGCCGACTCGCTCTGTTCCAGACAATGCGGCAACCAGGGCGACAATGCCCGCCGTTACAGCAGCGGAGCCCGCTGCATCAAGACTTACGCGTTCGCCTTGCGAATCCTTGGGAATTAGGAATGGGATCACCGCGAGAACGAGCGCTGCTACAGGGACATTCACATAGAAGACGGAAGACCAGCCAAGCGAAGCAGTCAATACGCCACCTAACAGGACTCCTGCCGCACTGCCAATACCGGCAACTGCACCCCAGATGCCTAGCGCCTTAGCGCGATCCTGCGGATTCGCGAACAGCTTCGTCACGAGCGCCAGCGCCGCTGGCGCGAGCAGAGCGGCCGACGCGCCTTGCACTGCTCTTGCTGTGAGCAGCCATGCGCCTGAGGTGGACAGACCGGCTGCGGCCGATGCTATCGCGAATCCAGCCACTCCGGTCATGAACAATCTTCGGTGTCCGAAGCGATCCGACAGCCTGCCGCCGAGAAGCAGCAATCCCCCGAAGGGCAGCACATAAGCCGTTATAACCCAGCTCAGCATATTGGTGCTTAGGTGAAGCTCAGAGCCGAGTGAAGGGAGTGCGATATTGACGATTGAAGCATCCAACACCACTAAGAATTGCGCCAGTGCCAGCGCGATCAGCGCCCACCAGCGATATTGAAGCGTGCGAGCATGATTCGTAATGAACGATTGAACCGCGGAACTCATAACAATCTCCTCCTAATTATTGATTGATTAATAACTAAAACCTTAGCTTTATCCTATTTCTGTTTCGCCTATAAGCATGTCTCGCTTGTGTTTAAGAAGGCTGCTCCTCACCAATTATCCCATCCAGCATATCCGCTTGCGACAAGGTCCCCTCGCTTTCTTGTTTGTAATTGATCAATCACTAACCGATGAATTCAATATAAACGATTGTTAGTGATTGGTCAATAACTATTTTAGAAAAATTTACCCTTCCTGCTCCTTCATTAGCTCTGGCAAGTTAATCGCAATAGCTACATTGCACAATACGCCGCGTGCAAGGAATAGCGTCACCCGTTCTTCAGCATTGGATATGCCGGCATCACGGAACGCTAATAGAACCATATTGCGGATCTCCATGTAGGCAGTACGCATTGTCTGCTGGATTGCATCCTCCTGAATGGTCTGTGCCTGCATCTGCAGGAGCATCTCGTTCTGATACGACGCCTGAATATTCTCGTACTCCTTTACAAGCTTAGTTTCCAACATTTCCAGCGGGGTCGTCTCCACCACGCGGCGGAACGATTCAATGACACGATCCCAGGATGCCTCCAGCGCAGCTAACAGCAGCGACTCTTTGGATGCGAAGAAACGGAATACATAGGGCTGCGAAATATTGGCCCGCTCGGCAACTTGTGCTGTCGTGGCTCGAAAATAACCGACTTCGGCAAACACTTCAATCGCCGCTGAGATAAGATCTGATCTGCGGTTCACTGACGCAGCTTCCAGTTTAACCATCCTTGTCCCCCCTTATAAAACTTGTAATTGATTAATCACTAACAAAGTATACAGAAGCATTCATGGCAATGCAACCCAATGTTCAGTTCTCTGAATCTTATATGTAAAATTTTCGTTATCGACTACATCCCGAGACCGTTGACGACCATTATTCTATCTCGTATACTCGATATCGACTATTGGAGTATGTAATCGTTAGAAGGAGGTGAAGATGATGGCCGCCCGCAAAATATCCAATATGCTGGCACTCGCCGTCCTGTCGCTGCTTCATGAGAAGCCTATGCATCCTTATGAGATATCCGCCACGATGAAGCAGCGCGGCATACCCGACGTGATCAAGCTGAATAACGGCTCGTTGTATTCCGTTGTGGAGGCGCTGCTGAAGCAAGGGTGGATCATTCAGCTGGAAACCCAGCGGGAAGGAAAACACCCGGAACGAACGATCTACGCGCCTACGGAGGCGGGCCGATCGGGATTTCACGATTGGATACGGGAGCTGATTTACGAGCCGGCGAAGGAATATCCGCATTTTCCCGCGGCGCTCGCGTTTATCGGCCACATTCCTCCTCTGGAAACGGTCGAGTTACTCGACAGCCGCATCGGGTTCATTAAGAAAGCGATCGCCGAGCGTCGGGCCGGTATCGAATTCTCTAAGGGGATGGAGCTGTCGAGAATATTCGTTATCGAAGCGGAGTACATCATCCATCAGTTGGAGTCTGAATTGCAATGGTTGATGACATTCAAGGAAGACATCAAGAATGGAAGCTTGACGGAGCAATCCGGCGGAGAGATCATCTGGCATATGGTTACGCCTCCAGATGATGAACAACTGCAAGAGTTGAAAACTATTTCGAAGGGAACAACGAACCATGACCGCACAACGCAATAACGCCGGCATTGTTGTCGCCGGCCTGCTGTTAGGTATTCTAATGGCATCCATGGACAATACGATCGTTGCGACCGCTATGGGCACCATTGTCGGTGAACTCGGCGGGCTAGACAAGTTCGTATGGGTTACATCGGCTTATATGGTCGCCGAGATGGCGGGCATGCCGATATTCGGCAAGCTGTCCGATATGTACGGACGCAAGAAATTTTTTGTATTCGGCATTCTCGTCTTTATGTTGGGGTCGATTCTATGCGGCACCGCAACATCCATCGTGCAATTGAGTATTTATCGCGCCATTCAAGGCATCGGGGGCGGCGCGCTCGTACCGGTTGCCTTCACGATCATGTTCGACGCCGTTAAGCCGGAGAGCCGCGGCAAGCTGGGCGGATTGTTCGGCGCCGTATTCGGCATGTCGAGTATTTTCGGCCCGCTGCTCGGCGCTTATATCACGGACTACATTCAATGGGAATGGATTTTCTACATCAACCTTCCGCTCGGTCTTATTGCTTTCGTTATGGTTGCTTTCTTCTACAAAGAGTCGGTCGAGCACAGCAAACAGAAGATTGACTGGCTGGGTGCAATCGCGCTTGTCGGCGCCGTTGTCTGCCTCATGTTCGCCTTGGAACTTGGCGGCAAGGAATACGCATGGGATTCGGGCGTTATCCTCAGTCTCTTCGCTGGATTCGCCGTGCTTATCACTTCGTTCATCTTCATCGAACGTGCTGCTGCCGAGCCTATTATTAAGTTCAGCATGTTCAAGAATCGCCTGTATTGGTCCAGTAACGCCATCGCGATGTTCAGCGGCGCCGCATTCATTACGGCATCCGTCTACATCCCGATCTACATTCAAGGCGTATTCGGCGGCAAATCAACGGATTCCGGCCTTGTCCTGCTTCCAATGATGCTTGGTTCCGTCGTGACGGCTTCCTTCGGCGGCGCGCTTATGATGAAGCTGTCGTTCCGAACGCTCATGCTTCCGACGCTCGCCTTGCTGACAGTCGGCAACATTCTGCTGACCACGCTTGGCGTAGACTCGCATCGCTACACCGTCGTCATCTTCATGGTTCTGATCGGACTCGGCATCGGGGCTTCGTTCTCCGTACTGAGCAACGCGGCCATCTTCTCCTTCTCGCCGCAGGAACGGGGAACCGCTTCAGCAACGCTGAACTTCCTTCGTTCGCTCGGCATGACGATCGGCATTACGGTGTTCGGCATTATTCAGAGCCATACGATGCTGAATCAATTCGGCAAGCTGTTCACTGCTGACGAGAAGGGCCAACTGCCAGCCGAAGTCAACCTCAGCGACCCGCGCGCCATTCTGGCGCCTGAGATGCGGAAGTATATTCCGGAAGAGATTCTGGACAAAATCACGTCCGGACTCTCGTACTCCATCACGCATACGTTCGCATGGGCGATCATTCCTTCCGCTCTGGCGCTGCTCTTCACGTTCTTCATGGGCCGCAAGAAGCTGAGCGAGATGGAACATGCGGAGATCAAGCCGGCATCGCATTAATTCAATTCGCGTTTATCGCAAAGCTGTCCCGCAAAGTCATGCTCCATCGACTTTGCGGGACAGCTTTTTCTTACCCTCAGCCTACGCCTTCGTCCCCTCCACTGTCTGCCGCAGCATCGCTAGCAGCGCTTGCTGCGTCTCAAGCTTTAGCGCCGCGGCCGGCAGCCGTGCCGGTCTGCCCCGCTCGATATAGATGCTCGGCGCATCCGTGAACCGCGAAGAAGTTGCAGCCTCGTAGATACGAGCGGCTCCCGCTTCAGGGGTGCCGAAGAAGCGGCGGAACAAGCGAAACCACCCCGGAAGCGCTGCGCTCTGAGACATGGAGGTTCGGGCAGGACCGGGATCGACGACACGCAGTGCAATCCCGTCGTTCGCATACTCGGCGGCTAGGGCTTGGAATGCAGCGGCTGCCGCAAGCTTCGACTGCACATAGGGTGCGAATTTCTTGAATCGTTTCGGTTTGCGAAGTTCCGTCAGGTCCAGCTTGCGCGCCATCTTCATCGCACTGGATCCGACAGTCACGACGACCGCATTCCCCGCTGCTGCCAGCTGTGTTCGGAGCAGCTCGGTCAGCAGGAAAGGTGCAGCGGTATTCACTTCATAATGAACGTCGTGACCTTGCGGAGAGAGAGTCAACCGATCAACCAGCGCGCCTGCATTATGAATCAACAGATCGATACGCGTATGCGCCTCCGTCACCTGCTCCGCTGCTCGGCGTATAGCCCCATGGTTCGACAAGTCCGCGACGATTCCTTGAACCGTGAGGAGCGGATTCGTTGCTCGCAGATCTTGCAGCTGCTGGTTCATTCGGCTGTGTTCCCGATTGATGAAGACCAGGTCGTATCCCGCCTCAGCCAACCGTTTGCAGAGCACCTTCCCAAGCCCCGAATAGGATGCCGTAATAACCGCCAGCGGGCGACGTGTGTCAAGCGTTTCACTCATCATCGATCAATCCCCTCTCATATTTGAACGATCATTCCAATATGGTCGCAAGAGTCGCCTGTCCTCCTATGCGACAGGCGTTCTCTTAGATCCCTCGGAGCGTAACATCCACGGCATCATAGATGAATGACGCGGGCAAATCCGTCTTGGCCATCGTTGCAATGCCGGCGAACGAGCTGACTAGATACCTAGCGCAAGCAGCCGTATCCGTCTCCGCTCGCACCTCTCCACGGGCTTTGCCCGCTTCCAGAAATCCGGCGAACGCCTGCTCCAGCTGCAAGAAATTGTTCGTGACCAATTCGTTCACCGCCGCATCGTGTATGCCGAGTTCATTGGCGGTGTTCACCATCAGGCAGCCCCAGCTCTCTTGATCCTCATGAACGAGATCCTTCACGTTGCGGAACAGCTGCGTAAGCGTCGGAACGACCGGCGTCGGCTGCGACAAAGCCCCGAAAACGCGGGACATATAAGCTTCTGAATAACGATTCAGACAGGCAAGGAACAAGGTGTGCTTATCGCCGAACGTATCGTACAGGCTGCCCCGATTAATGCCGAGCGCATCCAGCAGATCGCCGACCGAGGTTTTCTCATATCCATGCTTCCAGAACACGTGCATGGCCTTGTTCAGCGCCGCCGCCGGATCGAATGCCTTGGCACGCACCATACGCGTTTCCCCCTTTTGTTTCCAGTATATCCAATTTGGAACGATCGTTCAAGTTCAAGTATGCTAGGCTAATCCCTTCTACTTTCCTTGGCTATCTTCAAACGAGATTAAATCAAGCTTGAGATCTTGAAGCTGTTTTAGATGTACGGTCGATAACCGTCCCAGGATCTCGATTCCTTTATCCGTTAATGCGATATGTACGCTTCGTGCATCATCTGGATTAGGACGCCGTTTGACCAGCTCGGACTTCTCGCAGCGAGTGACTAAGCCAACGCACGCATGGTGCGTGATCTGCAGCTTCTCGGCCACCTCCGAGATAGTTGCATAATCTCGACCTGGATACCCTTGGACGGCCAGAATCAATTGGTGTTGTTGAGGGGTTAGACCCACTTCCCTGGCAGCACTTTCACTGAAGCGAAGAAACAGACGCATCTTATATCGAAAATCCGCCAGTTGTTCATATAAGGCTTTCGATAAATCTTCATTTGGCATCTAAGCCTACCCCTCCGCATATTTATATCGCAACACGATATAAATATCATTTCGATTTGGAGATGATCATCATGCAATTAGGTAACGTTGTGAAATCCATTTCCATTGGTTTTGTGATTGCCATTGTTGCGATTGGTCTCTTACCCTTTTTAGTCGTATATAGCTGTGTCGAGATGTACGGATTAACGGAAAGTTATGAATGGGGAGGGATGACTTCGCTCTTTGCATTTCCCAGGTTGAAACGGATAGACAAAGGAAAGAAGCAGAAGGAACATCATACCTTTTAAGCTTACCTCGACAAAACACTAGGTGCAAGCTTGGCAGAATAACGTAATAAGCCCGCTGCTTGAGTTACCAGGCAACGGGCTTTTTCTCATCCTATTTAAAACCGACTCGTATTCGATCAAGCGTTCCTTCTACTGCCCGATTACATTTTTTACATGCAACATTCTCTATCTGCCGGTCGTTACTAATGGCAACGGCAGCCGTGCAGCAATACAAAACTTGTTCGACAAAGGAGAACTCCCATCATGAAAAAACATATCGCAACTCTTATTAGCGTCGCCCTCGTCGGACTCATGTTGTCCGCATGCAATTCGGGCTCCGATTCCAAAGTCGATACGTCCTCTAAGCCAGACACTTCTACGGAAGCTGGCTCCAATACGAACACCGATATTGGCACAGCCACTGCGCCAGAGCCTTCGATGACCGTCGCCGAGATGTCCGAAGACCTGCTCAAACAGGCCGAACAGCCACCGCTGGTGGATCTGACGGAAGCCGACATCAAGACGCTCTATCATCTTGATCCTGCCCTGCTCGATTCCTATGTCGTGAAGATTCCGCTCATGAACGTGAAGACGAATGAGATCGCGATCGTGAAAGTGAAAGACGCGAAAGACGTCCAAACCGTCGAAGATGCGATCAAGCAACGCGCAGCAGATGTGCAGAAGACATTCGAGACGTACCTTCCCGACCAATACGACAACGCCAAGAACTATAAGCTCGTGACCAAAGGCAATTACATTCTGTTCGCCATCTCCGATGCCGATGCCGTCGACAAGCTGACGAAACAGTTCGATACCTACTTCGCAGCGAAGTAACCGCCTATGGTGTTCAGCAGCCTGCTATTCCTGTTCTTGTTCCTGCCCGCCGTGCTTGTACTCTACTACGTATCTCCGCGGCGGATTCGGAATCTGATCCTATTCTTGACCAGCCTCGTCTTCTACGCATGGGGCGAGCCGGTCTACATCGTCATCATGCTGCTGTCCACCGTGACGGACTACAGCTTCGGCCTGCTCCTCAGCAGGCCGAAGTTGTCTCCAGGGCAGCGCACAGCGATCGTTGCTGCCTCCATCGTCGTCAACCTGGCGCTATTATCCTACTTCAAATACGCGGACTTCCTGATCTCGAATGTCAACGCGTCGCTTGGTACAAGCATCCCGCTAACGGACTTAGCGCTGCCGATCGGCATCTCGTTCTACACATTTCAATCGATGTCCTACATCATCGACGTGTATCGCGGCAAAGTGCAGGCGCAGCGCAACTGGATCGACTTCGGCACATTCGTCGCGCTGTTCCCGCAGCTCGTGGCCGGACCGATCGTGCAGTACTCCGTCATTGCGGAGCAGCTGAAGCATCGCGTCGTCACGATTGAGCTGTTCGCGGAAGGCGTGCGCCGATTCATCATCGGTCTCGCGAAGAAAGTGCTGCTGGCTAACAACATCGGTCTGCTGTGGCATACGGTGTCCGGTTCGAACATCGACGAGATGCCAGCGACGACTGCGTGGCTCGGCATTATTGCATTCGCTTTCCAGATTTACTTCGACTTCAGCGGTTACTCGGATATGGCGATCGGACTTGGCCATATGTTCGGCTTCCGCTTCAACGAGAACTTCAACAAGCCTTATACCGCGCAGAGCATTACGGACTTCTGGCGGCGCTGGCATATCTCGCTCGGCAGCTGGTTCCGCGATTATGTGTACATCCCGCTGGGCGGCAATCGCCGAGGCATACGACTGCAGCTGCGCAACATCCTCATCGTCTGGGTGTTGACCGGCTTCTGGCATGGGGCAAGCTGGAACTTCATGTTGTGGGGACTTTACTTCGGGGTCATTCTTGTGTTTGAGAAAATGTGGCTGCTCCGCCTGCTCGAACGCAGCCCCCGCTGGATTCGGCACGGCTATGCGCTGCTGCTCATTCTGATCGGCTGGGTGCTGTTCGCCTTCGAGCAGCTGGGGCAGCTCGGCGAATTCCTTCTCGCCATGTTCGGCGGAAACGGCAGCCCGCTGTGGGATCGAAACACCGGCTATCTGCTTTATACGAATGTGATTCTACTGGCGGTGCTCGTCATCGCCTCGACACCGTTGTTGAAGCTGCCGCGACGCGGCCCCGTTCAGCTGATCTGCTGCTTCGTACTGTTCGTCTTATCGGTCGCTTACCTGGTCGATGCGACATTCAATCCGTTCTTGTACTTCAGGTTCTAACGTCTCAGAGAAGAAGGGAAGGTGTTGTCATCTATGAATAAGGATCAACGTTCCGACCGCATGCTTGTCGGCGGCTTCGTCTCCGCCCTGCTTGTAGCGGCGGTGCTGTTCCTCGCGCTGCCGACGCAGACCTTCTCGGAGACGGAGAACCGCGTCCTGCAGCGTCCGCCCGAGCTAAGCTGGAGCCATATATGGAACAAGCAGTTCTCGCAGGAAGCCGAGGCGTTCGTGACGGACCATTTTCCAATGCGGACGAGTTGGGTGCGGTTGAAATCGGAGATCGAACAGCTGCGGCTGCAGCAGGAGAACAATGGCATCTATAAAGGGAAGGTCGGCTATTTGTTCGAGAAGTTCGAACAGCCGGACCTTGCGAAGGCGAAGGCATATGCGGAGGCTGTGCGCAGCTGGGCGGAGATGCATCCTGAGATGAATATGTCGTTCATGCTCGCCCCCACCTCGATCGGCATGTATCCAGAGCGACTGCCTTGGCTGGCGTCAGCGGATTCGCAGCTAGAGGTGAATGCGTTCGTGAAGGAGCAGCTTCAAGGGAAGCTCGCGTTTCTTAATGGGTTTGATTTTCTGCGCGATGCCGCAGACGGTGACCGTCCAATCTACTACCGGACCGATCACCACTGGACGACTTATGGCGCTTATCTCGCCTATGCGGCTTATGCGAAACAGATGGGCTGGGAGCCGCTGCCGGAGTCGGCGTTCAACATCGAGACCGTGTCGGATTCGTTCCTTGGCAGCTATCATACACGGAGCCAATTCAGCGGTGTGAAGCCCGACTCGATTGAAGCGTACACGCCGAAGAAGCCGCTGCGCACGACGGTGTCGATAGCCGATGATGGCACGACGAGCGAGTCGCTGTATGACAGCAGCTTCTTAGCTAAGAAGGATCAGTATTCGTATTTTCTCGGCGGCGTTCATGCGCTTATGACGATCAAGACCGAGCTTCCGGCCGATGACGTCCAGCTCGACAAGCTGCTTGTCATCAAAGACTCGTATGCGCACAGCATGCTTCCTTTTCTAACTTCGCATGTGCAAGAGCTTCATGTTATCGATATGCGTTATTACAACGGTAATATCGGTCAATACATGAAGGACAATGGGATTCAACAGGTGTTGTTCCTGTTCAATACGACCACGTTTCTGGAGAGCTCCGAGCTGTTGAAGCTCGGGGCTTAACCCGAGCCTTGCTCGTTCGTACAAAGAGACTTCCAGCACGCACATATTCGATTACACTATCCGCCTCCGCCCACAAGCCTGCAATCGATGCAGGCTTAGCTCGTTCGTATCGCTACCTAGGGTGAAGGCCTGCATTTACTGTAGGTTTTCGAGTGCAAACAGCTATCACTAATCGTTTTTTTCCCAATACCTACGATGATGTGCAGGTTTATGACAACGATGGAGCCAACTTGAGCGGAAAGGATGCCCGTTCTGCCGGTTTGAGCTTCTGCTCGAGATCGACAAACTCGCAAAGAAGGAGCTGTCTCACCCCGATTGTCGGGTCCCGAGACAGCTCCTTTTACTTACCGCATCTATATGACAACTTCCAACGTCCGCAGGTGCAGTGTGCGAACAACCCAATTTAAGCGGTATTCAACCACGCTTAATGAACGATTAACCTCGATTAGCGCAAGATAAGCGGGGTACACCCGCACCTATCACAGGATAACATTCGTCTGAAAGTACTTGCTGCCCGTTTAAGCAGGGTAAGGCCCCACTTATATAGTAAGATTCCCTCTTCGGTCCAAATAAACGTAGCAAAACCACACTTAGCACAGCACAGCGAGCTGCGTGTTTCGCCATAACCACCGACGCAGCTCGACTGCCTTATTAAATCAACTTTACTTCGCCGTAACCCCGCCATCTACCGGAAGCTCGATGCCCGTCAGGTACGATGCGTCGTCCGACGCTAGGAACAAGACCGCCTTCGCCACTTCAACAGCTTGTCCGACACGCGGCAGCGCGGTCTGAGACAGGAACCATTGGAGCATCTGCTCGTTGCCCACGAACTCCTTGCTCATCGGCGTCTCGATAAAGCCCGGATGTACCGAGTTGACGCGGATGTTGTCCTTGCCGTAATCGACGGCGGCCGCCTTGCTCAACATGCGGACAGCACCCTTCGAAGCCGTATAAGCGCCAGCGCCTTGACTGCCGGTAATGCCGGCGATCGACGAAATGTTCACAATCGAACCGCCGTTATTCTGCTGCATATGAGGAACGACGTGCTTCATGCCAAGAAACACGCTGGATAGGTTAATGTTCATGACTTTATCCCACTGCTCGACCGTTGTATCAAGCATGCCGACCGCGAACGAAATGCCCGCGTTGTTGACGAGGATATCCACTTTGCCATATGCCTCGATCGTCGCTGCGACAACGCTGACCCACTGCTCTTCCGATGCGACGTTGTGCGCGATTGCTGTCGCAATACCGCCCTCCGCTTCAATCTCCTTCACGACGGCTTGTACCGCTGCTTCATTGATGTCAGTTGCAACCACCTTCGCGCCTTCGCGCGCAAACAACAGTGCTTCTTCTCGGCCCATACCGCTTCCCGCACCTGTAATGATGGCTACTTTATTCGCTAGACGACTCATGATCATCTCTCCCTCGAAGCAAAATGATAGTGTGTATATCACTATGATATAGACTATATCACCACCTCGAAGAGAACGCAATGCGTCCTTGCCTAGCACTAGTTGGCATCGTTATAATACGTTTATATTTAATGGCTGATTGGCCCATGAAAGGTAATTACGAATGGATGCTAAAGAACGGTACGAGAAGGAACGACTCGACGGCAAACAACTGCGGCAGCTTGCAATTGTAGAAGCTGCCGAACGCGAATTTATAAATAGAGGAATCGAGAAAACCTCGATGCAGCATATCGCGGATGCGGCCAATATCGGCATCGCGACGTTGTTTCGATATTTTCCGAAGAAGGAGAAGCTCATTATTGCCGTTGCGGCCAAGCTGCTGCAGCCGATTCATGACGCCT
The DNA here is from genome assembly GCF_033239625.1 of Paenibacillus sp. CCS19. Classification (NCBI taxonomy): domain Bacteria; kingdom Bacillati; phylum Bacillota; class Bacilli; order Caryophanales; family Paenibacillaceae; genus Paenibacillus; species Paenibacillus sp. CCS19. The sequence continues at coordinate 89,222 of NZ_BTCK01000003.1, read as the reverse complement.
TCATGGCGACGGCGGCATTGCCAGGCACCTGTCTGGACAAGCTGGAGCGGCTGTTCGACTACCTCATCGAAGAGCATAACCGCGCCAGCGCCAAATATATGATTGATTTCGACAGCTACGCCGCTCACTCCCAAGAGCCGGTTGAAGATATGGAGTCGTTCGTGGCGCTGCATCGGCAGATTTCTCAGCATTTTGCCGCTATCGTTCAATCGGGGATGGAAGACGGTTCGATTCGCCCGGACCTTCCGATCAAGGAAACGCTGACGACCATCATGAACGCCTTCGGCCAGTTCTCGCGGCAGCTGTCGCTGCAGAACAACATTCTGCTGTTCGAACCGGACCTCGAATCGAGACCGCAGCTGCTCATCCTTAAGGAGATGTTCCTCAACTACGTGAGGAGCAAATAAGCGGTGTTGTTGTACGGAACACAAAGAACGCTTCCCAGCGCTGGGAAGCGTTCTTCTATTATTCACAAAGCACCCCGTCTCGGCTTTTGTGGATAGAGTGCCTCAGAGACGCCGAAGCTAATCGCGAGTGCTGCACTTTTAATGGAACATGGTGCCGAGCTGCTATGCATATACCTGATACGAAGAAGCTATGCAGAATAGGCGGTGATTCCATGCCATTCGTCCTTCGTTTCAGCGGCAACGACACCGGAGCGATAACGTTCACGGGCAATACGCTTGGCCTTAGCCGCTCGTCGCAAGAAGGCGTGCCCGGCACCCGCGATTATATCGGTGCCTTCACTTCCATCGATACGAACCTGCAATTCGGCAGCTACCCTGCGGGCACCGTATCCGATTTCAACATCAACAGCGCGAGCGCCATTCTGCGCCTGCCAGTCGAGAGCGAAGTGCTCTATGCAGAGCTTGTATGGGCGGGTACGTACAACGTGACTGGCGGAACGAACAACTATTTCGCTTTTATCGACAAATCGGTCTCGCTGACGACGCCGCAGGGGATGACGTTCGCCATTGCGCCGGATCCGGCCACTGCACAAATCTCGCACCGGAACGCAACGGACAACTACCTTCGTTCAGCGAACGTCACATCCATTATCCAGCAGAGTGGAGCTGGCGTATACACGGTTGGGGGCGTCGTCGGCAATATCGACTTCGGCAACAGTACAGCGAATAGCTGCGGATGGGCGTTATGCGTCGTTTACAGCGATTCCGACATGGCTTTTCGCAATTTGAGCCTCAACGTCGGCATTGTCGAGATCGCAGCCGGAAGCGATCCTTCCGTCACTACCTCTTTGACCGGTTTCGCTACACCTGTCTCCGGTCCGGTGAGCGGGCGGATGGCCCTCGTCGCGCAGGACGGGGACGCTAACAAGGTAGGCGATCAGGTTGCATTCGGTCCTGATGCTGTCAGCCTAACGGCGCTTAGCGGGCCGAACAACTTCCTTAACAACTTCTTCGCTTCACAAATTAATGATGACAGCGGCAACTTAGATACAACAGGAACGTTCGGTGATCGCAATCAAATCAATGGAGAACCGGGAACGCAAATCGTTGGCGGCAGGCAGAGCTGGGACATTACGAACGTGGACATCTCCCAGACGCTGACGAATAACCAGACATCCGCCGTTTTCCAGCTTCGAACATCGAATGATGGCTATTCTGTCATTGCGGTCGGCATCTACATTGACATTAACTCCCCTCGCATCACAGTCGAGAAAGCGGTTGATGCCGCTTCCGCCGAGCTTGGCCAGACATTGACCTATACGGTCGTTATCGGCAATTCCGGCACAGTGTCCGCCGATGCGATGTTCCTGCTGGACAGTCTGCCGAATGATACGGCGTTCGTCCCCGGCAGCCTTGCGGTCAACGGCGTCCCGACGGCCGGCGATCCGCTGACTGGCATTAACTTAGGATCTCTTGCGCCCGGCGAGACGATTACGGTGACTTATCAGGCCGTCGTTGTTTCCTTCCCTGAAGACGGCGTCATTCGGAACGAAGCGCTTGTGGAGTTCCAGTATCAGAGCATTGCCGGCGGCGAAATCAACACAGGGGATATTACGTCCAACGAAGTCATTACTACGATTGAGCCGCCGATCTACGAGCTCGCGATTGCGAAGACCGTGGATCGGGCTGCCGCGTTAGCAGGAGAGACGGTCTTCTATACGATTACCGTAACGAACTTATCCAATGCCCCGCTCACCAATGTGAATGTGACGGACCCTACGCTTCATTTTGAGCAAAATGTTCCGCATCTGCCATCGGATGAATCCGTCGTCTTCCGCGTACCGTTCACGGTGCCGCTGGGCACAACGGGCAACACGCAGCTGGTGAATACCGCTACCGCATCATCCGACGAGACCGGCCAAGTGTCGGCTTCCGCCACTGTCATCGTGCCGCCAGTGCCGAAGCTGGAAGCCGCCAAAACCGCTGATCGGACCACAGCCGCTCCCGGCGATACGATTACGTATACGATCAAAGCAACCAATACGGGCAATATCCCGCTGACAGGCATCGTGCTGACCGACCCGCTTCTCGGCGTCGTCGAAACGATCGACTCGCTTGCCCCCGGGCAGACCGTGACGATACAGCGAACCTTCGTCGTGCCGATCGACGCGGCTAATGGCGCCGTCATCGGCAACGTTGCAACGATCGTCTCCGTCGAGGCGCCGCCGACCAGCGATTCGAATCAGGTTGCCGTTGTCCCGCCGCCGCTCAATGTCACCAAGTCAGCATCGCCGCAGGAGGTGGCCGTGGGCGATCCGATCGCCTATCGGATCGTTATCGCGAATCCGGGACGAACCGAGCTGGTCGACCTGCGATTGGTCGATGTCCTGCCGAAACCGCTGCAATTCGTGGAGGACAGCGTGAGGGTGAACGGACGGAGGCGGCGCGGCGCGAATCCCGAAGATATTGAGCTCGGCCCGCTCGCGCCGGGGGGCGAAATCGTCGTGACGTTCCTTGCCGTTCCGGAGCAGATTAATGAACCGGAGAAGGTCGCCAACCAAGCCGAAGTTACATTCCGCGTGGTCGCTTCCGGACCGTCATTCCAGCAGGAGTCGAATCAAGTCGTTGTCGAGGTGAAGGAAGAAGAGGAATAGCGGGTTATTGACAAGAAGCCCCTTCGTTCTCCATTAGGAAAACGAAGGGGCTTTTCGAATGCTGCAACTTTTTTAATAAATTCGCTGTATTATAGGTAATAGATTATTGCATCACTGCAGTCGGGATAGGAGGTTGCCCTATGCGCGCTATTATTCAATCGATTGGCATTTTATTTATGGTCGGCCTTATGACATACGCGTTGTCAGCAGAGCCCGCAGAGGCCAGCTTCATCAGCCGTGTCCAAGATATTTATAACGCACCGGACAAGCTTAACGAGATCGAGCAGCAGTATAAGGACGCGAATGAGCAGCTGGATCAGGCGCAGCAGGCTACTCAGGAGCTTGCCCGCAAGCAAGAAGAGCTGCAAGCGCAGAATGGACAATTAATGGAGCAGAATCAGCAGCTGATGGCGCAGAACGCGGCACTTCAGGCAGAGGCGGAGCAGGCGAAGCAGAAGAAGGCGTCTTTTCAACATAAAGTGTATGTGGCGATCGGCGTCGTCGCAGCGCTGTTCGTGGCCTACTTCCTGGCGATCCGCATCTGGCGTCATGTATCGTGGCGCAGACATCGGCCGTTCCGCGAAGGCGGGATCAGCGGATGAACATCGTAACACCCGCACGGCTCGGACATGTGCACATCTCGCTCGAAGAAGCGGACAAGCTTCATCTGCTCCATCCGAAGTCCGTCATCGCCTTTCAAGGCTCGCCGCAGCATCGGGAAGATCGGCTAATGAACCTTGCCCGCATCTACCACAAGCGTCGAATGATTCAATCGCAGTTCCAAGGCCCGTCCGAGCTAGTCGTCGGTCTGCCCGCCGGCTGTTCGTTGGAGGTCGTCGAGATCGACGAGAAGAGCAACCTGCTGTTCGACCTGCGGCATGTGATGTTCTTCACCGATGGGATGCAGATGAGGACGATCGTACAGAAGCTAAAGAATGCCTGGATTACGAAAGAGCTGACCCGCATGCGGTTCACCGGACCCGGGCGGCTCGGCATTATTACAGCCGGCGATATGATGACGATGCAGCTTCAGCCGGACAAGCCGCTGTTCGTGGAGGCAGGAGCGCTCATCTCTTATCCGGGCACGGCGTCCATCCAGCTGTCGGTGTACGGCAACCAGCTCGCGAGCCAGCATATGAATGTCCAATGGGAGCTGCGAGGGACGGGTCCCGTGCTGATCCAGACCGGCTCCCGCGATGCGGAGCTGGAGGCGCAGCTGCAGGACGGCGGCTTGATCAAGCGCATCCTGCGCGAGGTGCTTCCGTTCGGGAGCGTGTATATTAAATGACTGCACACGAAACACCGCCTGAGCTTATATCGCTCGGCGGTTTTTTACGATCCATAGCCCTGCTCTTACGACTTGCTCAGCTTCTCTCGAACCCTTCGCTTCAACCAGCGAATCTGTCCTCTATGATTAATCTCGTCCTCGAAAACATGGAACCACATGAAGTAGAAATTGGCCTGCCGGTTGTACCAGAAATCCCGCTGCTCATATAACCAATCATCCGTCTTAGCTTGGAAGAGCTCATACGTCTTATTGCGTACCTCATTCAGCAGCGATACATAATAGTCCAGCTCATGTCCCTTGATACGCGTCCTGCCCGCTTCGCCCAGATCCAGCGCATGGCCCCAGCGCGCTGTTTCTTCTTCATTAAGCGGACGTTCTTCGAATGTATGAACCTGATACAAATACTCGACAGCGGCAAAATGCATCAGCAAAGCGCCGATCGAGTTGCTCTCCTCATCGTAGACGCAGTCCAGCTCTTTCATCGATAGGCCTTGGACTGTTTCCAGCGTAGTGTGTCTTGCATAATCCATCATGGCGATCAAATGTCCGATCTGAGGCGAGTATGCCGGTCGTTCCCCTATCAAGTAAAGACTCTCCATATTCAGGTTCAACGATATTCGCTCCTCTGCTGGTCTAGTCTAATCCACCTCAATATAACCCATGTTCTTCCATCTCGTCGAGTGCTGAATAACGCAAAGAAGGCTCCAACCGTCTAGGTTAGAGCCCCTGCATCATTCACGTAAGCGGCGCCGAGCTGGGGGATCGGCAGCGCGTCCGAGGACAACCAATTATAAATATGCTGAGCGGCGTGCGCATTATGACTAGTCAAACAGGAGGGCGGGCCCCTTAATCGACCCCGATATACACCACGCTCTTCCCTGCAGTCGAATGCCAGACGATAAGTTGTCCCGAAGACGTCCACTTAATCAGGGCCCCAGAACCGAGCAGGGTAACCTTCTGATCCACGGTATCAACCAAGTAGCTTCCGGCTCCTGCCACGTTCACGGCATAATGCCGTCCCTCTTCGTCATTCGGCTTGGGCAATGCTCGGACGATGAATAGATCCTGCTCTCCAAGCTTGGATTGAAGAAGCTTAAGTGCATCCTCTGGGAGCGGAGCACTTTTACCATTGGACTTGAATCCTTTCTTATAGTCATACAGAGCTGTCTCCATGTCTGCACCGACTCTAGGAACCTCTATTGTACGATTGTCCGTCCACCTGACAGGGTAGATAAAATGAAAACCTTCGCTGTGGTTTATATAAGCCGCTTTCGCAAATGTCGATACAACCTTTCCCTTCGCATCGATAACGACCAGATCAGCGTCCGGTCCAATATGTTCGGTATCCATGAGCACTGCAACATGCTTGCCGTCAGGTGAAGCTGCAATCCCGTAGATCGGGCGATCCGATTGATAGATCGACTGCTTCGTTCCATCCCTCGGATCCACTATATAAACGGTCTGGAGTCCTTGAGCTGCAAAGAAACGATCATGTTTGTCGGGGTACGAATAAATCGTACTTACACCATATTCACTCATGTACTTAACCTGATCATTCGGCCATTCCCGTATGGTGATATCTTCAATCTCGCCTTGTTCAGGCTGAAATCGATAAACGGACTTGTCTTCATTGTAGATCAGCAGCTCTTGCTCACTGCCTTCTTCGTCGCGCACAGGCTCAATGAGCAGCGCTGAATCAAACCCATGCTCGCGCATGACGGCTCCCGTCGTATCCAACCATCGAAGCCCGCTCCATGCAACGCCCTGCCGAATGGTTGCTATATTGCTGCCATCAAAGTAACGCGTGACAAACGGCTGTCCATCATCCGTCTTGGCTCCCTTCAAATTGAATTGCACCACTTCCTTCTGAGCCAGGTTCGGAAAATGGATAACAACTCGGCGCGCATCCACCATGCTCACCGTATATTCGGCAGCTGCATCAGGCTCGTCGCTCGTAACCATCAAGGAGGATTCGATTCTTAGTCTGACCGATTGCTGATCGATGTCTCGATTGGCTATGAGCGTAACGCTGTCATTATCCTCGTCAGACTTAACGATCATATCCGGCCCATCATCCACTGACAATTGCGTTAGAAGCTGCCCCCATGCCGATGTAAGTGCCCAAGCCTTCGCAGGGCCTCCGTCCGAAACCTCCTCATACAGCTTGACGCTCACATCCGCGCTCGTATATCGAAGATCATTGATGGAGAATGTACGCTTCTCCTCGCTCCCCGATAGAATAAGCTTATATCGAATGCCAGACTGTTCAGGGTCGCTTACATAAGAAGGCTTCGCTTCCTTCATCCCTTGCAGCAGTCGTTCAACAATGGCAGCGTCGGTATGCGCAAGATGCGATCCGCCATTCTGATTAAGCACGGTAATGGTGCGAACGTCTGCCGGCAGCGGAATACCGCCTGCTGCTGGTGGTGCTTCGTTATCGACAACAGCCGTCCCCTGCTCGCTGCAAGCCTGCAGGATCGCTGCGAGGAACACGAGCGCGATGAGGATGTACTTCATTTTCATCGTGATGGGACTCCTCCTCTCTTCCTTTTCCAAGTGCATTTTTTCCAAAATAAGGTTTGTTATCTATGACGAAAGTAGGGGCTCGAAAGTTACTTGGCTGTGCGATTAATCTTGTCCCTAAAATACAATAAAAAAACGCGACGGCATTCACGCCTCGCGTTCTTAGCTGCTGCTTAACCCTCACGGGTTTACCGCAAACAGCGAATGAATATTGCCTTCGGGATCTGCGAAGAAACCCGTCGTATGCCCCCAATCCTTCACGACGGGATCCGCGACTGCGACAGCCCCCTGCGCAACGAACTGCTCGAATAACGCATACACCTGCTCTGGAGAATCGCACTCGAAGTTGAGCTCCACGGCCTGTCCGCTAATCGGCCTGCCATACGATTCGTGCCCATGCGTATTGTCCGCCATGAGCGATCGGGAGCATATCGCGAGTCGAACCCCTTCGTTCTTAAGCTCTGCGTAGTGGTCTTCCTCTACAACAACTTCGAATCCAATAACATCTCGATAAAATGCAGCCAGCACCGCCACCTCGGTCGCGATCAGCGTAATGCCTTCCAATTTCACTTTCATTGTACGTTCCTCCTCTACATGTCGGCAGCCTATTAGTATCATCCTATCATTTTCATCTAGATTCTACCATTTAATTGCAGTAAAGAACGAAGCTCCTGACACCTCGCCGCGAATGACAAAACAACACCGCCAAAGCCCGATGCTTGGCGGTGTTGCTTTACGACTTGAACAAGCCGTCGAGATAATACGAGACCATTCGCTTCGCCTGCTCCTGCGGCACCCGCTCTGGAAACGTAGCGCAATGGACGACTAAGCCGTCCACGAACGCATGCAGCGCCTTCGTCTCCAGCTCGACATCAATGCCCGCATCAACCAACTGGGCACTGACCAGAACGTCGATCGACCGTCGGAATCCCGAATAGAGCTCCTCATGAACCTCCAGGCTGAGCGCTCTTATCGCAGGAGACGAGACCGCCTTCCCGGCGAAGGCAAGCCATACCCGCGCCTCCGCCAGACGAACCTCGTCGAGCGGTATGAGCTCGTGAATGACCATCTCGATATCAACACGGGCATTGCCTGTAAACGACAGACTCTCGATTCGGGCATTGGCTCGCTGCGAGACGAGCCGCATGGAGAAAGCGAGCAGCTCATCCACCGTATCAAAATAATGACGGAGCGCCCCCAAAGAGAGGTTCGCTTCATCGGCAACACGACGGACCGACAGCCCATCAAGGCCGTCCTGTTGAATGACCCGCCAAGCAGCTTCCGCCAGCAATTCTTTGCGTTGTTGGTGATCGACGATTTTAGGCATGCCCTTATTATAAATCAAAGCACCTTTTTAGTACAGTTGTGCTATAATAACGCTGGCTCTATATAATACAGTTGTGTTAAAAAAGGAGTGGAGTCTTTGATCGCCGCATTAATTGTTGGGTGTGAAATCGCCTTCTGGGTGTTCGTCGGTTTAGGACTGACCTTCCGTTACGTACTGAAACAGCCTAAGGTAGGCGCGCTGCTATTGATTGGTACGCCGATCATTGACCTGATTCTTCTGATCGCAGCTGCTGCCGACCTGAGAAGCGGAGCAGTTGCCGGCTGGGAGCACGGGATCGCAGCCATCTACATCGGCGCTTCAATCGTGTATGGTCACCGGCTCATTCGCTGGGCGGATGTCCGCTTCGCGCATTGGTTCGCCTCTGGCCCGCCTCCGCAGCGGAAGCCCAAGTATGGTCAGGATCATGCCAAGCGGGAACGTCATGGCTGGTACCTGCATCTCGCATCTTGGGCGATTGGCTCCGTGCTGTTGATTGCCCTGCTGCTGTGGGTGAACGACGACCGTCGAACCGAGACCTTGCGAGACATTGTCCGATACTGGACACTTATTCTGGGCATCGACTTTCTTATCAGCTTCAGCTATACGCTGTGGCCGCGCAATCAGAAGAACGTATCGAATGAAACAAAAAACCGCTAATGAAAGCAGTTAGTACCTTTCTTCATGCAAATAGGGCCAAAGTTTCACCTTTCGGGTGAAATTTATTGGTCTTTTTGTACTTTCGACCTATTTTTTATTATTCTTACAGCCCGTCATCGCATATAATGAGAGAACGAGCTTTTCGATAAAGCCAGTTCATGCAACAGGATCAGGATCTAACCGCTCGACATTAACAGAAAGAGGATCATTATGGATCAGCATTTAGATTATGCGCCTTGCGGCTACTTCTCCATATCGGAGACAGGCATCATCCGCTCCGCGAATCAGACTCTCGCCACCATGCTTGGCTATGAACGGGAGGAACTGCTCGGCAAGCACATCGAAGCCTACATGTCGATGACGAACAAGCTGTTCTTCCAGACGTATTTCTACCCTTACATACAGCTGTACGGTCACGTGAACGAAATATACTTGTCACTGCAGTCGGGCAGCAGTCACGATGTGCCGGTGCTGCTCAACGGAGTCCGTCAGACACGCGAAGGCGGGACCGTGATGGACTGCGTCGTTGTCGAGATGCGCCGACGGCTCGAGCATGAGAAAGACATCGCTGCGACTAAGCAGCGGCTTGAACAGCTCGTGCAAGAAACGAACGATACGAACCGCAAGCTGGAGCTGCTGCATCAAGAATATGAAGCGAAGCAGCGTGAGCTTCTGAGCATCAATTTGCAGTTGGAGTCTCTCGCTCTTACCGATCCGTTGACGGAACTGAAGAACCGACGCTTCTTCAACGAAAGCCTTCTTGCGCATATCGCGAAGTTTCATCGTTCGCATGAACCGTTCTCCATTGCGCTCATTGATATCGACCAGTTCAAGTCCATTAACGACACCTACGGCCATCCTGTCGGCGATCAAGTACTGACCGAGCTGGCGCAATTGCTGAGTACGTCATCCCGCGAGACGGACGTCACCGCCCGGTTCGGCGGAGAAGAGTTCGTCATTCTGCTTGCCGGGGCCGATCAGACCCAATCCGTTCATATTGCGGAACGAATCCGTGCCGTCATTCAAGCAAGCCCCCTAGGCAATTTGTACATTACGGCAAGCATCGGCGTAGCGACGATCATGGACGAGGATACGGATGACAAACTGATCAGCGGCGCAGACCAAGCCTTATACGCGTCGAAGTCCCGTGGCCGCAATCGGGTAACCCATGTAATGGAACTAGATATGGTCAAATAACTTCATGCAACAAGGCCATCCCTCTGCGGATGGCCTTGTTGCGTCAAACCGTCTATATGCTTCCTACTGCACGGGGGATGATCACGTATCCGTTAGCTTTGCGTAATTTGAAGATTTGAACCAGCCGGGTCTGCATATCCGCGCTGCAAGTCACCTCGATAATGACCTCTGTCTTCTTGCCCGAGGTAAACTTCAGTTTCCCTTTATGGAAGATCAATTCAATGATCAATCCTAAAACAAAGCCCCCTGCCAGACCGATCAATCCCCATATGATCGGGCCCCAATACCAGATAAATCCGTAGATCGCGCCCAATACAGCGAAGATTGCTGCGCTCATCATCGCTCCGTCCAGTATGCTTCTGCCGTCGACTTGATGGATGGAATCAATGACATGCGTGTTGCATTCAAGATTCTCCACAGGCAATGCTACAATCTGTCGGGACGGAATGCCCAGCTTCTCAAGATCATGGATTGCCATCTCTACGAAAGAAGAATGATCGAATGTCGCAATCATCTGCACAGTGCCATTGTCGGCAGGTTCGTGTTGTCCCAAGTTCTCCGCCCTCACTCTAAGAAATCGTACTTGCTCAATGTCGAATAACGTATTGTTCTCAATAACGGACGTGTAAGCCTGGTAAATCGCAAAGACGTAAATCGAGGGCATGAACAAGAACCATTGCCAATCCACAACAGCTGTCGCTCCCGCGAAATCACCGAGAAACGAATAAAGCCAAGATCGAATCGCCATCGCTTTATAGGCGACGAATATCCACCAAGCCAGAATGAACGTACCGATAATTGTGCTGCCGCCATAGAGCTGCCCCAGACCGGGAGACAATGCCGACCAGACCATGCCTAACCATGGGTGTTTCTTGTCTAGTATAACGACATCGAAGAAGCTTACCTCGGAAGGTGCTACTGGCGCATCTTCAATCTCGGATAGGACATGACTCTTATTGATTTCAACCGCGCAACGATAGCTGTCCCATATGCTGTAAGCGTAGACAGCCACATATAGCAGCGCCCAATCCTGATCGACGGCAGCTCTAGCCTCGTCGAACCTTCCCTGAAAGGATAAGGCAATACCTATATTAAGGTGTGCCTTGCCGTTGACAATAAGCTCCCATACAACGAGCACGAAGCCTTGCATAAACTTGCCGATATACATATGGCCGAACCCCGGGAAGGATGCTGCCCACCAGGCAGCAATCCAAGGCGTACGCGGATATACCGAGTTGATTCCGAATACAGATATTTTCCCTTTGGAATAGCGGGGCTTGATTGTATCTGACTGAAATCGCTGATGTGGCATACAACGTCCTCCCGGCTAATCTGTTAATGAGGGTGTCTTAATGACGGCAAGTACGGAACAGCCGATGATAGACCAGAACTTCTGGCCTGCGGTATGTATCCGATGATCTGTTGAAACACCATCGCGAACATGCAGATGGCGAACAATTCAATCGACGTCAGGTTTTTGGGCATTAGCAAGAAGACCGCGTTAAGAACAATAACGAACACGATCATGAGCCACATACGCACCCTCCTTACTCGCCCATAACTTGCTCGAATTTCCATTTAATTATTCGCCAACCAATTCCACTCGCTTGCTCATATTCGAGAGAATCGGGGACCTGCTGCAAACCCAGCCTTGCGGTATAGTTGTTCTGCGGAGTTGCCTACCGTTACGCATAGCTTCACGACAGGTGTATGAGGATGAGCGCTGACTCTGATCTTATTCAGCATGAACTCGCCTAGCCGCTTATTACGATGCGAGGGCAGCACACAAATCTCTCCAATCTCGGCAAATCCAAGCGGGATATTGGCGCTGATTCCGGCAATGCAGAGCCCTGCAATCCTCTGCTCTTGATCATCCCATATATAGATGGACATGTTGTTCGGCGAGTAGATTCGCAGAACCCATCCGATCTGCATATGGCGGAATCGTAAAGGGATACATCACCGTGTCATGCATGATGATGGCACCGCCAATTGTTATACCTTCGCTCATAATCCAATAACATTGATCGGTGAATTTCGTATCCTCCAGACGGGCTTTCCAGTCGTACCACATTTCAATGTCTGCATTGGCGTAGAGTACCTGATAAACGGCGAATAATTCTTTATCCGCTAATTCGATTCCATAGTTGTTGGACATAGATAGACTCCATTCTATAGTCAGGTTATTAAACACAAAAAAAACCGCCTACCGACATCTCGGATAGGAGGCATATGCGCGCGAACAAAAGGAATATCTGCTTAATCAATAAGGCAGCATTCCTTCAGCAAATATGGTAAAAAGCCCGCACTAACCCTATCCAAGAAAATCGCTCAAACGATTGTTCTTCTAGATAGAATTAGTGAATCATCGGCTTCGATCACCCTTTCTGACTGCTGGTTTCCTGAATATATCACACCATCCACCATATTCCAATAGAGACATCTGACTAACCCTCCTTCTATCCATCTGATCTCCCGCCGCTCTCTTATTCTTCTTTATAATTTTCCAGATACAAGAAACTTTCGGAGGCGTTTGCCGTACAACTATTGACTATGAAATTAGGAGGTATTATGAGAACAAGAAGACTGTTTCTACTGTCGGCCATTGCGTCCATGATGTTGTCGGTGCTTGCACCATTGAGCGCGTTAGCGGCTGCCCCGGGTGATGCGTCCTCTGCTTATTCGGAAACGACTAAGGTTGCATCCGAGAAAGCGGCGCTGCTGACCAAGCAATACGGTACGACCAGCGTCCAATACGCACTTATTGATCAAGGTCAAATGGTCGTCTCCGGTCAGACGGGCAAGAACGATGCTGACGGGAAGAAGCCATTGACGGCTGACACCACTTACGGCATTGGCTCTACGAGCAAAATGTTCACAGCGGCAGCTGTCATGCAGCTCGTCGACGCCGGCAAGATTGACCTCGACAAACCTGTTACATCGTACATTACCGACTTCACGATGCAAGACGAGCGCTATAAGCAAATAACACCTCGCATGCTGCTCAACCATTCTGCCGGCTTCGCCGGTTCGTCACTTCAGAATACCTTCCTATTCTCCGACAACGATACATACGCGCATGACACCATCCTCGAGCAGTTGTCGACACAGGTATTGAAGGCCGATCCAGGCGCTTTCTCTGTCTATTGCAATGACTGCTTCACTCTAGCGGAAATTCTAGTTGAGAGAGTCAGCGGCAGCGATTTTACGGACTATATCCATGAGCATTTTACCGAGCCTCTTGGCATGACGAATACAAGAACGCCTCAGGATAAGTTAGACGAATCCCAAATGGCAGGTCTCTATCTCCCTGCATTCGACGAACAGCTGCCTAATGAGACGGTTAATGTCATCGGTTCGGGTGGGATATACTCCACCGCGGAAGATCTAGCTCGATTCTCGCAGATTTTCACAGGGCAAACCGACGGTGTCCTATCCTCTGATGCGGCGAAAGCAATGGCACAGGACGAGTACAATAACGGACTGTGGCCTGACGAGGCTGATAACTCGATCGGTTATGGATTGGGCTGGGATAGCGTCGACTTGTTCCCGTTCAGTGACTATGGCATTCAAGCGCTGACCAAAGGCGGCGATACGATCTTGTATCACGCATCGCTCGTCGTGCTCCCTGAGCAGAACATGGCTGCAGCCGTTTTATCGTCCGGAGGCTCCAGCTCCTTGAATCAGCTGCTTGCTAATCAGATTCTGCTTCAGGCTCTGAAGGAGAAAGGCGTAATTGACGATATTAACGCCGGCAAATCGTACGGTGCACCTGTTAAAGCCGATATGCCGAAGGAATTGCTGGATGCAGCAGGCATCTATGGTTCCACCAATCAGGTGCTCACGGTAGGCGTTACGGCTGATGGTCAATTGTCGATTACGACCCCTATGGATCCAAGCTACCCTGCCGAGAAATATACGTACTCTTCGGATGGCTCATTCATTAATCCGAATGGAAGCGCGAAGATCAACCTCGTGAAGGAGAGCAACGGCCGCACGTACTTATGGGTTCGCCAATACGCATTGGTGCCAGGACTTGGTCAACTTGCCGTATCCGAGTATGCTGCCGAGAAGCTAGAGGCCAACGATGTATCGGAAGATACGCTGGCCGCGTGGAAGGAACGCGACGGTAAACGCTACTATTTGGTAAATGAAAAATATACATCACTCGCCTACTTGGTGGCTTCCTCGACTCAAGTACTGTTATTCGACGACGTGCCAGGCTACGTCTTAAGCAGTAAGATTACAGGTCCGAATACGGCTGTATCCGACCTGCAAATTCCTGCTGCAGCCGGAAGAGACAATGCGCCTGTCCAGTTCGCAACGCAAGAGCAGAACGGGGCTAGTGTGGAATACCTGCTATCCTCCGGCAATCGGTATATTAGTCAGGATGCGGTATTGCCGATCTACTCCGGCAAGCACGCCCGGGTAACGATTCCGTCAACTGGTGATGCGAAGTGGTACTCGGTTCCTGACAGCGCCGCTGGCAAGACACTGAAAGTGACGCTGCCTTCCGCAGGCTCGTATGCGGTGTATGACGAGAACGGTGCGATAGTGGCATTCAGTTTGATCAGCGCTGATGCTGTCGTACTGCCGAAGAACGGTACAATCGTGTTCGCAGGCGAGGCGGGAGCTAAGTTTGAAATCGCATTAACGAGATGAATTGAAGTAAAGCTAATTTGATAGCCTGCTCTAACACCAACCGGCATTCTCGATTCTGAGAATGCCGGTTTTTATTTGCATTACAATGCATTACATTGTCTTGACTGTTATCTGCAACAATCAACAAATCTATGAAAATCATAGAAATAAATGTCGAATAATGGTACGATATTTCGGAATATTCTAGAAGAAAGGTGATGTTCGTGGTAACCAATCGTCTCGGATTCAAATTTGTTATCCTGCTTCTTCTGGTCGTTATGCTCGTGCCGATGAACGCCCTGACGACAGTCGCGGCAGCCAAGACGAGCGCCGTCAAAGTCCAATTCGCTGCTCAATCATACAAAGTAGCTGTAGGAAGTACGCTTATTGTGCGCGCAACGACGCAGCCCAAAGCAACATTCGCTTACTCCAGCGACAGCTCGAAGATCGCAACCGTTACCCAAGCAGGCGTCGTGACAGGCAAGAGTGTCGGCAAAGCGAAGATAACAGCAAAGGTGACGCAGAAGGGCTATACCGGGTTCGCAACGGTAGTCGTAGAAGTAACGCCGTCCAAATCGACCGGCACATCATCGACCGCGACCGATCCAGCCGACTTGAAGAAGGTCGTCTTCAAAGATGCCAATCTGGAGGCGGTCATTCGCGGCATTATCGCTAAGCCGAGCGGCGATATCCTGGTCAAGGATGTACTGGGCATCAAGGCGATTACCAGCGTGCAAATCTACAAGTACTCGACCAGCCGCATTCGCGATCTGACGGGTCTGGAAGCGCTTCGCAATCTAACCTCGCTGGACTTGTTCAACAACTTGGTAACGGACCTCGGTCCACTCGCTAATTTGCAGCAGCTGAAGAAGCTCGATATCGGCTACAACAGCGTTCGAGACCTCACGCCATTGAAGAATTTGAAGCTCGAAGAGCTGCACGCCATCTATAACTTCATAACAGATGTGAAACCATTGGCCGGCGTTAAGACGCTGAAAAGCTTGTGGATCTCCTACAATAATGTCAAAGACATCAGTCCGTTGAAAGGACTGACGCAGTTGGAAGGTCTTCAGGCTTCTAATAATGTCATTACCGATATTTCGGTAATCGATCAGATGCCTAAGCTGGCAGGGGTTCGTTTCGCAGATAACCCATTGCTGGACGCCTCGCCTGCCCTGCGCAAGGAAGGCCATGATGAGGATACAGCGCTGAAGAATGCAGTGCTTGCCGGCAAAGAGGCGAAAGATGTCATCGCACGTCTCATTAAGCCAGGCATGTCCGATCTAGAGAAGGAAACGGCCATTCATGACTACCTGCTCGAGAAAATCACGTACGACTGGCAGTTTTTCAGCTACAACATTATGACAGGAACCGACCCAGGCGGCATCTATGGCGCGCTTGTCGAAGGCATCTCGGTATGCGAAGGTTATGCCAGAGCCATGAATGCTCTCGGCCAATTGGCTGGACTGGACATTATGTACGTATCGGGCACTTCGCAGGGCGGCATTGGACATGCCTGGAACCTGGTCAAGATCAATGGCTCTTATGCGCATGTCGATGCCACTTGGGATGATGGCAATCCGTGGTCGCAGGACGCGAACGAGTTCTATAAACGCGGTCACTTCAATCTCTCGCAGATTCAACGCTTGAATGAAATCTACTGGGATACGGACCGTTATCCTGTCGCATTCAGCGATGCGGTCGCTCCTTCGTCCAACGACTATCGCATCAAAGTGTCCATCAACTCCGAAATTCCGGTTACGCGTGACACGACCGTGTGGGCAGTTCTGAGCCTTCAGTGGAAGGAAGGCGATTACGTCGCGTACCGCGATGTGAAGACGAAGCTTATTTTCAAAGGGAATTCGAAGTCGGTAGAGGGCGAGCTAATCGTTCCCGCAGACGTTCCTATCGCATCAGGCAAAGTCGACTACACGTTCAAATACGAGTTGTATACGATAGGCGATGGCGTTAGCGGATTCGAACGGATGACAGAACCGTTCCTCTTCAGCGGCAACGGTCTTCGCGGCTCCTACCAGAGAGGCACGCTGACGAATCTGGACGAGACGCTTAAGCTGACGCTCTTGAAGGTTGGCAGTCAAGGAACATCCTACAGCCAGACCGAATCGGTTGGCATGGCGGACAGCCTCAGCGGAAGCTGGTTCGAGACGTACGTGCAGCAATCATTCCCGCAGCCGGATGGTTCGGATTATAAAATTTTTGCCATCCACAACATCAGCTCGTTCACGCTGCCAGCCTACAGCGCGGTCTACGTAACGGCGGGAAGCAATGTGCAGAAGTTCGAGGACCAATATTACAATTACAACTTCGGCGGCAAGCTGCTCGTTGCTAATCATACCGACTCTCCGAAAGTGGTGAAGGCTAAGGACATTGAGTTCTCGCTCAGCGGAATGTATTCGGACAGCGGGGGGACGATCACGCTTCCTGATGGCACTAGCTTCAAGGAGAAGTCAACGGGGCCGTACATTCGATTCATCGCCTTCGACGGGGACTTTAATGAAGAAACGCCGCTGGATGAGATCATCCGGGCCAACAAACATCGCTTCGTCGGGGACTGGATAACGGTAAGTCCGAAATAAATAGAGAGAAGATCGCCTTCCTGCGTGGAGGCGATTTTTTTCTTATAAAACTACGGCCATTCGCTCCGCGTAGGTGCATTTCTGCACCTACGGATGCCCGCAATGGAGCTAGACTAAAAAGTAGACACCCTGCAAGAGCGACCTGATACAATAAATAAAACTAAAAGGTCGAGGCGTCATGGGCGATACCCGTCAGCATTTTGATGATGAATTTAAGCGTCAAACGGTGAAACACATGCAGGAGAACGGGAAAACCCCTTCTGAAGTCTCTAAGGAATTAGATATCCCTGCGAGCAGCATCCGAAAGTGGAAAAATCAGTTTGCGAACACCGGCGAAAAATCACAATTGTTCGTTGACTACGAGCGGCTCAAGAAGCTGGAAGACTCTCAACCCGTATCTATTCACAAAATGACGCCTACTCCACTTGGAAGTAAGCGTCTCTCTGCTTTACAAACGATCTAGATAATTTCAAGTACAGCCGAGAGCTGCGCCAATACCAAGCCTTGGCCCCAGCCCTGCGCCCATTTGCGATCGATATTCAAATAACCTTCTATATCGTTCATGACGGCGGTTCCACCCGATACGTTCAGAACCCGTCCATTGCTTGCAATGTTTGCGATAACGCCGTCCAATGCCTTCTGCACATACTTGGAATGCATCGGATTGTGCTGCGTTACCATCGCTGCGCAGATACCGGCCGTCGCCGACACTTCGCCGTACGCCTCCGGATAATCCAGCACCGTGCCCCACAGCCCGTCTTCCTTCTGCAGCTTCTTAATCGCCGCTAGCTGATCGCGCAATGCGCTCCAAATGTGCATCATTGGCGGATAGAGATAAGCCTCCGGCAGCACTCGCGCCGCACGGGACATCGTATAAGCAGCCCATGCATTCGCACGCGCCCAGTACATGCCCGACATATGGTCTTTATTGATATTGTTATACCCGTGGTACCACAGGCCCGTATCTTCGTCTTGCAAATAGTTGATATGCCAGAAGAATTGATGCAGCGCATCGTCGACAAGAGGTTTCTCCTTCAGCATAATGCCTACGCGCAGCAGGAAGTAAGCTGCCATGAACAGCGTATCCGCCCATGCCTGCTCAGGGAAATCGTTGTTCGCTGATACGGTGTGCTGGAGCACCCGGTCGCCGAAGCGAAGCGCATCATTGCGAAGATAGTCCACCTTGCTCATGATCAAGTCCAGATATTTCTGTTCGCCCGTCTGTTGATACAACGTAATGAGCATATGCCCCATCGCACATGTATTCACGGTCCATACAGGCAGACCGACCTCGATATATTCGTCAACCCATGCTTTCATTCGGTCCAAATAAACCTGTTCGCCTGTCACTTCAAACGCACGGCTCACGCCATAGAACGCTACGCCGCCCGGCCAGTCCCACGTGAGGTCCATACCGAACGTATAGTCCACCACTTGATCAATCCGTTGTTTCAGTTCCGTCTGAGAGGCTGTCAGCTTCATGTCGTCCATTCTCCTCCAAGTCCCAAAGCCCCAGCGCATGGCCGGGGCTTGGGTGTCTATTTCGCGTTTTTTAATAATTAGCTGTATTGACCAGCGTCGATTGCTTTTTGTTTCTCGTCGAGAATTTCTTGGTAGCCTGCATCGAGGTACGTTTTCTTCGCTGCTTCATACGCTGCGTCGAATTCTTCCGGCTTGGACAGTGCTACCTTCACGTACAGCTCTTGGAAGAGTGCGTTCAGGTCTGCTTTGTACTCGTTCACTTTCTCCAGCACTACGCTGAACATAGGGTCCGGCGTACGGAATTCAGCCGTTTCGTCATAGTACTTGAACAGTTGATCTACCAGGTTTTCATAACCGACAGGTGCCCATTGGCGAGCAAGAGCTTTACGAGTTGTAGCTTGATCTGCATATTGCGCGCTTTCCGTTACAAGTGCCCAGTAGTCTTTGTTGTTGTTTTGCGACAGTACGGACTCGCCTTTGAAGTCAGCGTTTTTCACTGCAATGCCATCAGCGTCAAGCGTATAGTTCTGGCCTTCTACACCGTTTTGCAGGAAGAACAGGTTAGCTGGTTGGCTCATCCACTCCAGGTACATCCACAGCGCTGCGCGCTCTTCCGCCGACGACTCGTAGTTTACGCCCATGATGAAACCGAACGGCCAGTAAGCGCGGCCTTGCGGTTTCGAACCTTCCGGCGTACCAGCGCCTGGAGGCAGGATTGCGAATTGCGCATCTGGGTTGTTAGCAAGCGTCGAAGCGATTACGTCCGTGTTGCTAGCAAGATACAGACCGTACGTACCCGTTTTGCCTGCAACGAATTCAGCTTTGATCTTAGCGTCGTCAGAACGCAGGTAGAACTCTTTGTCGATCAGACCTTTGTTGTACAGCGTGTTCAGGTTGCGCAGATATTTCTCAGTAGCCGGCGTCGTCAGATCCGCTACGCCCAGGTCGGAGTAGAGCGCATGCTCTTTCTCATCCATCGGGAAGTCACGGAAAGCATAGTTGAACGTGTAGTTGTTCAGTTTCAGCGTTTCAGCGCCTACGCCAAGACCTGCGTCTTTCCACTTCTGCAGCATATCGTTGTATTTCTCGAGGGAAGTCAGGTCTTCAACCTTCATGCCCACTTTCTCAACCCAGTCCTTGCGGATCAGCGTAGTCGCATTATCGATAGCCGGACGAGCTGCGAAGACGAATGCATTCTTGCCGTCTACCTTGCCGTACTTCTCGATCGTTGCGCTCATGTTCTTCCAGTACGTTGGCGCGTAGTTCTCGATTTCTTTGTAGTCCAGGTCTTGCATAACTTCTTCGCTGTAGTATGCAAGCGCTTGCGGCATATCGTAGTGGAAGATGAGATCCGGTGCTTTGTGTGCAGCAAGCAGCTGCTCGAAGTCTTGTACTTCGTTGCCGCGCGCGATTGCCGTGAATTTCACGTCAATGTTGTACTTGTCGCCGAATTCTTTCTGAATCCAACGCGTATAGTAGTTGTCCGTTACGTTCCAGCCTTCGAACGCACGCTCATAGACTGGGATGTTGAGTTCTACTTTCTCAGGGAAGCCCTTCGAATAGTCAGAGAATGCGCCTTCAGCTGTCTCTGTTGGTGTCGTCGTCGAGTTGTCTGTCGTTGGAGCCTTTTCTTCTGTTTTGTTGTCATCCGAGCCGCTGTTCGAGCAGCCTGCGATAAGACCCATTACTACGAGAGAAGACAACAACATGGTGCCGAATCTCTTTTTCGCCATTGCTTATTACCCCCATCAGTCATTTTTTTGTTACTTCGTTACTCTTTTACTGCACCTAGCATAGTGCCCTGAACAAAGTACTTCTGGATGAAAGGATATATACACAAAATCGGGAGCGTTGCGAATACAACGCACGACGCTTTCAGTACCTCAGGGTTGCTGAGCGCCACCGATGATGCTTCGAGTTGGAAGCTTTCCGTCGATTGAATGACCAGATAGTACAGCTTCAATTGGAGCGGACGCAGGTCTACATTTTGTTTGATGTAGAACAAGGAGTCCTGATAGGCATTCCAGCGTCCAGCCGCATAGAACAGCGACAACGTTGCCATGATTGGCTTGGACAGCGGGAGAACGACGCTCCACAAGATACGGAAGTGGTTTGCACCATCAATCCTTGCAGCCTCTTCAAGACTGATCGGAATGCCGCTCTGGAGTGAGGTCTTCATAATCAATAAGTTAAAGGAACTGAATGCGAGCGGCAGAATGAGCGCCCACAGCGTATCCATCATACCCAGATTGTTGATCAGCATGTACTCCGGGATAATCCCCCCGCTGAAGAGCATCGGAAACAGGAAGATAAGCGTTAATGCAGAACGGCCCTTCAGCTGCCCGCGAGACAGTGGGTAAGCTGCGAAGATCGTAATGATCATACCTAGAATCGTGAACAATACGGTAACGAGAACCGAGACATACAGCGAACGCAGAATGCTTTTATCTTGGAAAATCTTCTCGTATGCCCCAATGGTGAATCCTCTCGGCCAGAGCGTTACTTTATTCGCAATAACGAATGCGTCCGCGCTGAACGACTTCGCGATAACGTGTACGAACGGCAGCAAACAAGCCAGCGAAACGAGGATGATGACGAGGCGAATTAGAACATCCCAGATGTCAAAACGCTGTTTATCGTGCATGGCAACAGTGCCAGTGGATGCTTTCATGGTGCGCCCCCTCTCTAGAAAATCCCATCGTCGCCAAGCTTCTTGGCCACTCGGTTAGCAATCAGTACAAGTGCAAATCCAATGACAGCCTGGAACAAACCAACTGCTGTCGCCCGGCTGATGTTGCCGGACTCGATACCCCAGCGATAAACCAGAACCGGAATCGTAGTCGTGTACTCGGTAGTCGCCTTATTCGTAAGGGCGTAGATCCGTTCGAACGAACCGTCCATTACTTTACCCAGATTGAGAATAAGCAGCGTTACAATCGTCATTCGAATCGAAGGCAGCGTAACGTTCCACATTTTTCTCAAACGGCCTGCACCGTCAACGGTCGCGGCCTCATAGAGATCCGGGTTAATGCTGCTGATCGATGCGAGATAGATGATCGTTCCCCATCCCATGCTCTGCCATACGCCGATAGCCAGGTAGCTGAACAGCCAATGGGTATCTTCTTGCAGGAATGGAACGCGATCGAGTCCCATTGACTCAAGCACGTTATTGACTGCGCCGCTTCCCTGGCTCAGGAGCTGGTAAGCAAGTGCCCCGATGATAACCCAGGAGAAGAAGTGCGGCAGGTACAGGAATGTTTGATTGATCTTCTTGAATCGAGCGCTCTTGATCTCACTCAATAGTAAGGCGAGTATGATCGGCATCGTAAAGCTGAAGAGCAGATCGAGACTGTTAAGCATCAATGTATTGCGAATAGCGCGGGCGAAGTCAGGCTTATCGAAGATTTCCTGAAACATCTGGAATCCTACCCAGTCGCTGCCCCAGAAGCCCTTGGCGATCTTGTACTTCTTGAATGCCAGGACAAGACCGAACATTGGCGTGTACTTGAATAGTAATACGAAGGATAACGGAACGACTAATAGTAAGTACAGCTGCCAATCTTGGCGAAGAGCGTGCATCCATCCAGTGCTCTTTTGTTTTTTTGGTAGTGAAGCGTTTTCATGTTTTAGTGAAGCGCTTTCAACTTTCACAGTCTCACCCTCCTCCTTACAGTAGACCTCCCGATGACTGAATGCATGTGTTCAGACGATGGTGGGCTATGTCTGCATCATACCCTCCGGTTGACGCAATCGTAAATCATGAGTATTGATTTCAGCTATCACTTTTGATTTTGCCGCGCCGCTACGCGGTTTCTGGCGCTTTAGACATCCCTATTCAACCATCGGAAAGGGTAATAAATGATCAATTCTGACTAGCATATAAGAACAGTGAAGCTGTCCCCCAAGGTCATGTTTCGACCAAAAGAGACAGCTCCACCTAGGATCCAAGTAGGATCAATCTTATGTTCGTTTATGCGCCCGTCGATTTCAACGTCTTGTAACTGCTCGGAGGCATTCCCTCATACTTACGGAAGAACCGGTTGAAGCTCTGCACATTCGCATAACCGACCTCGGCCGCAATCTGCGTGATGGTGAGATTCGATTCCAGCAGCAGCTGCTTCGCTTTCTCGATCCGAAGCGAGTTTGTGTAATCGATCAGACTCTTGCCGGTCAATTCCATGACGATTTTGCGCATGTAGGAATAACTGATGCCGATTTCCTTGGCCATATCTTCGAATACGATCTCTTCACAGTAATGTTCCTCGAGATAGCTGGTAATCCGCTCCCCGTAATTCACTTCAGTCGAGCTGCTGCGCTCCAGATATTGAATAATATCTCCGAAGAACTCTTGCAAGTATTCATCTAGCTCCTCAAGCGTATCTCTCGTTGCGATAGCCGAGTATATATTGCGCCGGCCGGTGAATATACGAGCGGTACTTACGTTACTCTCACGCAGATGTTTGATCGTCACGCCGAGAATCTGGTTGTAGATAAACATGATGTTATCGTACGAAATATATTCGGCTGATTGAATTTCCTCACGAATAGTCCCCAGCTCCTTGATAATGCTCTCAAGATCGCCGTTGTCGAGGAAATTCAGAATGCGCCGCTCGCTGTTTGCAGGATAAATATATTTGCTGCTCTGATCGGCTTCCTGCTTCCAATACATAATGCCGCCGCTGCCCTCGATCATTCGATGCTTAACGACCTCCATCGCTTCTACGACAAGGTCTCGGATCATCTCGCAGGAGTCGGTCTGGCTGCTTGCCCCAATCGTGACCGTATGTCCGAACAGCTCTGCTGCTATGTCTCGAATCGATGCAAAAGCCGCATGAACGGACTTCAAGCCATTCTCCGCTTCATCTGCCCCATAGTTAATAATCATGACGAAGGTGCCCTCGCCCTGATAAACCGTACGTACATGTATGCCTTCCGGGAACATGCCATTGCATTGCGGAACAAGCAAATACCGTTGGTATTGGCGTGTTTCGGGGTTTGTATGGCTGACATATCGTCTATAACGGTCAATCGACATAACCGCCACCATATAATTGCATTCAGGGAATAGCTCCCCGATCTGCTTCGGCACTTCGCCTTTGAGCAAATGATGGATCGCAAGGCTGTGCGTATCCTGCTCCCGTTCCTTCAACAGCAGCGTTAGTCCCTCCTCTTCCTCCTGCATACGGCGGAATGCCGCATCGAGGAAGACGAGCTCGTTCTTCTTCGTATTCGTAATGACGAGATTGCTGCGCGCTCGAATCGCTCTTACGAGCTCGCGAAGCGGCTTGGACAGCCAAGTCGAGAGCAGAATCGTCAGCAGCGTGCCTGCGAAAACAATCACGATCGTAAGGAAAATAATATTGCGCTGAATCGAATGCGTCTTGGACAACAGCTCGTCCATCGAGTACACATTGACATTCAGCCATTTGAATTGGGTGGACGATCGCGACCAAGTGTAGATCAGATGCTCTCCATTAAGCTCATGGTAAGCATACCCTTGCTTCTGGCCGCTATCCAGAATCTCCTCGATAAAAGGCTGATCCTTCCCTGACTTGAACAGTTGGGTCTTGTCCGCAGTCGAAATAATGGTACCGTCCTCTTCCATCAGCATATAACTATGCTTGCCTGGTTCGGAAGTACGCAAATATTGGCTGATGCTGGTTTCCAGGAAATTAACAACGATGGTACCTTTGGTCGTAGTCGACAGTCTGTTCAACGGCAGGACGTACGTGACGACGTTCACGCCATTGGACAGCTTGCGCGGGAACCAGACGCCGCTGATTCCTCGCCTTCCTTCCAGCGCCGTCTGCAGCCATTCCATCGGTTCGTACCTGCTAAGCGACGTTATCCCTTTATCGCTTGAGACGACATAATCCGAACCGTCCAAGTAGAAATAAGAAGAATATACGCCATCCTGTCTGTTCTTCAGATTGGACAGCTCGCTGAGTACGACCTGCGTGCTGGCTACATTCACATATTGACTGTTCAATTCCTCCAACGTCTCGAAGTTGCGGACCCGATCGAATACTTTCGTTGCAGCAAGATGTACAACATCCTGTGCAAGACCGTTCAGTGCCGTCTCGTTCAGCTTACGGTTCGCATTAAGTCCGGCAAGCGTCGATTCTGCGATCGCGCTTTCCGAATGCTTCAGAATTTGGGTGCCGCTATACCAAGTCAAGATCGAAATCGGAATGGCCATTACGCAAAACATGATGAGCATAAGCTGCAGCATGATGGGCAAACGTTTCATTCTGCCTCTCCTCCCTTCACCGGTCCAATCGTTCAACCGATGAATTAACATTACGATTAATCGAGATAGCGCTTACAAAAATAGATCTGCAGCCTCTTACTATGTTCGAACCGTCCCCCGGTTTTATGTCCAATGATGCAATCGTACAGATCCATTCTTGCAGGGTAAGACTACGTTCTACAATTTTATGGCTTCTTGGCCCACTATTCAAGTTCAAAAATACAGGAAGGCCGACAGTCCGCTCTGATGAGCAGCTGCCGGCCTTCTTAACGCATGCGCTAATTCTAGAAAATAAGAGGAAAAGCAACCGTAACGAAAGCGGCCCATATCCCGTAAATCGGCAAATACTTCGTAACCGCATCCTGAACCGTCGAAGGTCCCGTCTGATTGCGCAGAAGTCGGATATAAGCACTAATGATCCAGATCAGATTCGCCCAGATGAGAACGTTGATGCCTAGAACCGCCAAGCGATTAGCCGTTATTCCGTAGGAAGAAAGCCGGAACACGATGGCCGCCAGCGCAATGCTGTCGATAATAAGCGCAAGCGTAATGAGCGCGGCATTGACGTAATCCGAGATGTTCTTCCTCTCGTCCGTCCCTCTTTCTGTAATGGAGAAAATGGTGACCGCCAGCACGCCGAGAAGGATACCGTTGAAGGACAGAAGGAAATCGCGGTCGGAGAATGGACTTGTGCCCACCCAAGCGACCGTGATCAGATAGGCAGCCAACGTCACTAAGACGAGCGGGCTGAAGATTCGTGCGATATACGGCGCAATATTCTTAGCAAGCTTCAGATTCTTAGATACCAGATAGGCAGCCACAACCGCGAGGCCGGCAGCGCCGAATACGACGACGTTCGAGAAGTAGAACGCCGTAATGTCGAGATCGACGAGCTTGAACAGCTGCATCGTGATGCCCGTCAGCAGCATGCCGCTGATCGCCATGCAGGCGTATAGAATGCCGAATTCACCATTGAATTTGAGATAAGCAAGCCTTGCTCTGCCTGACCTGTATTCATTGCCCGTGAACGCCAGCCCGACAACGACCCATAGGAACACCGGAAGATGCAGATACGCGAGAAGCACACTATCGGTTTCCGCCAGCGGCAGCATATTCAAGTCGAGCGCCGACAGCCCGAATAATCCAGCAAGAATGTAAAGAACTCGTCTGCTCGGCTTATTGTTAACGGCGAAGTAGGCTGCAATAAACGGAAGGACGCCGAACGCCAGGTTCACAATCGCTATATCTTCCCGTTCAGTGAAATGGAATAGTATTCTTGTACAAACCCCCGCAAGTATTGCCAGTATACCCATTGCTATAAAATCCCGCTGAAGCAGAGGCGTCTTCTTCTTCTCGACCGCCGACTCCTTATAATGCAATCGTTCGTTCCACACCGCAAGAACCTGCGAATCGGGATTACGCTCCCAAGCGTAAGCGAACGATTGCCGGAACGCTTCGGGCTCTTCTCGGAACATCTTCTCCAGCTCATGAGGGTCATGGATATGCGCCAGAACCCGGTTGTTAACCTCCATCGTTAGGCCTCCCCTAATCTTGATTACAGTGAAGGGCTGTATCTGAATCTGATTCTAACCGATCATTTATCGTTTTACAATAAATCTTTACTGATTTTAGTTAAATTTTTATTGCGGGTTCTATCCATGTGAAAAAGAGCATCCCTCCGACGAGGAATGCTCTCTCTTCATTTATGCTATCCGTACTTCACCAGTTGATCGGCGGTTCGGAAAGCCAGCGCCATAATCGTCAGCACTGGATTCACACCGCCATTGGTGACGTGTACGGAGCCGTCGCTTACCCATAGATTGTCGTATCCGTGTACACGGCCCGTCGGATCGGTAACCGATGTCAGCGGGTCATTGCCCATGCGAAGCGTACCCGCCTGATGCTGTCCGGCGCTTAAGCCGCCGTAAGGACCGGTTCGCCATACTTCGCGCGCACCTGCGGCCCACAGCCACTTCTCCGCTTGCTCGCCCAGCATATTGCCCGCTCGAAGCGATTCCGGATGAACACTGCCAGATAGGCTAGCCACTGGTATACCGAAACGATCCTTCACCGAATTCGACAGGCGCACGCGAGATTCCGGGCTCGGAATCTCTTGGATCGGGCCCATGATCTGACTCGTGCGCAGATAGCTGTCACGCATCATCGCCTTCCCTGCAATGCCCCAACGCGCCGCACCCGGGGCGACCGCTCGATACCAGTGAATGAGCGGCAGCCGAGTGAACTCATTCGCCAGCAGCCCGCCGCCGATTACCCCGTCCTGACCGCTATGATCGAATCGGAAGGTCGCAATGCTGACACCAGGACCAAGTCCATCCTGAACGATTTCATCGAATAAGCCATACGCGCCCGCGTAGACATGACCCTGCAGATGCCTCCCCACTTGTCCGTTCCGATTGCCTACACCATCCGGCTCCGCATCCGTTGCAGAATTCAGCAACAGCCGAGCGCTCTCGATTGCGCCTGCAGCAACGACGACATGACCGGCTCGCACCTGGCGGCGCTGGATTGCGCCATCCGCTTGTCGAACAAGACGAACGCCAGTCGCATGCTTGCCGCCTTCGGTATCGATGCGCTCCACCATCGTATCGCAGATCAGATCGCAGTTGCCGGTCGCCATCGCTCTGACGAGCATCGTATTATGCCCGCCGTTCTTGCTGTTGGTCGGGCAGGCGAAGCCGACGCATTCGCCGCAGCGCCCGCATGCCGGCCGTCCGTCCCGCTCCACGGAGTTGATGAGCAGCGGCACAGGGCCGGTCTCCCAGCCCAGCTTCTCGGCTGCCTGAGCCAGCCGCTGCGCATCCAGCGTCAGCGGCAGAGCCGGCATCGGAAACGGACGCTTCCGCTTCCCGCGCCCGGAGTGAGCGTTCCCATCACCCGATACGCCGACCTCCCATTCCGCCCGATCGTAATAGGGCTCGAGATCCTCATAACGAATCGGCCAATCGCTCAGCGAGCTTCCATCGGGAACACCATAACGGCTTGCCATGCGGAAGTCGTCCGGATGGAAGCGCCACGCCTGTGCGCCATACACCCTCGTCCCTCCCCCGACTGTCATTGCATTATTGTGATAGTCTCCTGTATGAGGCAGCGAGATGCGTTCTTCGCCCCTAGTATGCATAAAGGTGCGTGGGTGGCCGTCGAGCGCCGGTCCCGTATTGTGCCCATAGTGGCTGAGCCGATGATTACGCAAGTGATCTCGGCCAACCTCACTGTAGCGGAGCCAGCTGCCGCGCTCCACTACGAGCACTTGCAGTCCAGCTTCAGCCAATACCGCTGCCGCGACCGATCCGCCAGCCCCTGCTCCAATGACAACCGCGTCGTAACGGTCGCGTAGCTGTTCGAACGATTTTTGCGGCAAATCAACTTCTGGAACGGGAGTATCTATATTCGTAATAGGACCAGGACGGAAGCCAATCATGTCCCAAGACTTGCCCTCAAGATTGCCGCCCGAATCCGGATTGCCATAGTAACCTTCGGCCGCTAGATTCAGCAACGTGTGGAAAAACTGCTTGGACGATACCGGCCAGCTCTCGAAGGAATCATGCTCCGCATCGCGCAGCAGCCGATCCTGCTCTTCCGCTGACAGTTCGGAGAATAGACGGGCATGACGAAGCAGCGCCTCTTCGTGCAGTGCGCGCAGCCCCGGCTCAATTACGTTGTCCCAAGTCACGGGATCCTGGGCCGCATGGCGCTCCAAGTAAGTCAATGCGCCTCCATCCACCGCAGATGGCCATTCGTCTTCGGGAATCAATCGATTAGTAACCGCTTTCAATATCTCATTGCCGTCGTATTGAAACATTCTCCGAAATGCCCCCTTCTACCGCTGTATAAATCCATATTATCCCTTGCATAGACGCCAGTAAATGATAAAAAAGAAGGAGTTGGGGGTAATATCATAGGGAACAAGCATGCAGGTTCGACACGGAATGGATCGTATCGCAGTAGGACTGCAGCTGCATTACGTACCCGATAAGGAGGTATGAACCAGATGGAATTGAAATGGCTGGAGTGGGCAAAACAAATACAGGCGATTGCTCAGACCGGACTGACCTATGCTCGAGATGTGTACGACATCGAACGCTATGAAGCCCTTCGGGAGATGAGCATCGAGATTCTATCGAATTACACGGTGGCTGGCGAAGAGAAGATCAAGCTTACTTTTGCCAGCGATACGGGGTATGCCACACCGAAGGTGGATATAAGAGCGGTTGTGTTCCATGATGATCAACTATTGCTCGTTCGCGAGAAGGTCGACGGGGCATGGTCATTGCCTGGCGGCTGGGCCGATATCGGACTCTCCCCATCGGAGGTTGCGGTGAAGGAGGTTCAAGAGGAGTCTGGTTATACGGTCCGGCCGGTGCGGCTGCTAGCCGTCCTGGATAAGAAATTCCATAACCACCCGCCCGAACCTTATCATATCTACAAAATGTTCATCCAGTGCGAAATCGTCGGCGGCGATGCGCAGATCGGAATCGAGACGAGTGCGGTAGGCTTCTTCGAGGAAACCAACCTGCCTGGGCTGTCCATGGAACGGAATACGCTGAAGCAGCTCCAGCTCATGTTCGAATATTATCGGAATCCAGACAAGAATGTTATTGTGGATTAGCCCGAATGAATAATTGCTTCCTGCTTGGACCGATTAGCTCTCTGACGAGAAGCTGTTCGGTCCTATTCGTCATAAGCTGGTATTAAGACGGTCTTTCCTGTTATTATTATGCCTGTCCAATACTTACGCTAAGGCTGCATTGAAGAAAGGATGAACGCCATGCTTAAGCTGCTTAGTCGAAGCATCCGCGACTTCCGTGCCGCTTACCCTAAGCTGTTGTTTTTCGAGTATTTATATATGCTGTTGACCAGTGTCATCATTATTCCGATCATTACGCTGATCTTCAACCGTGTTCTTACGGTTATTGGCTCCGGTTCGCTCATGAACGAAGAGCTCGCCAAGCTCGGATTGAACTGGCAGGGGATGCTTGGGCTGATCGCCATCGGTCTCATCGCATCGTTCGCTGTTTTCATCGAGCTGTGCGTGCTTGTCGTCCTTATCCAACAGCGCTATTGGGGTAAACGTGTCGCAATCGCAGATGCACTCTTAACCGCACTGCGCCAAACGCCGCGCCTGCTCGGGTTCGGTACTGTCCAGCTGCTCGTTCTGCTGCTTGTACTTATTCCGTTCGTCGACTCGCCGATGTCGGAATCCTTCTATGCTCTGTTCAACGTGCCGGTCTTCCTGGAGCGCAACGTTCTTCACTTGTCGCTTGTCATGTCGATCGTCTATGTTATTATTCTCGCCGCGGCGGTCTACTTGGTTCTGCGCTGGGTCTTCGTGCTCCATTACATCGTCTTAGAGGGCCGAACGGTCGGTAATGCGATCCGGAGCAGTCAAGCGTTAACGCGAGGGAAGCAGTTGAGAGTGCTCCTCTCCCTGTTCCTTATTAACGTACTCGTCATCGGTACAGGCTTTGCAGTGCTCTCATCGCTGTCGTTCCTGCCTTACTGGCTCAATCATAATGTGCTCAAGGCATTCACCGAGCACTATTCCTTGACGCTCACCACCATGCTTACATATATGCTGACGCTGGCCATCATGCCGCTCAATATCATTGTGTTAACGCGACTGTTCTATGTATTCAAATGGGAGCGCGGTCAAGCGCCGCATGATCACCTGCAGCTGTATCGCAGCTTCCTCGGACGATGGGAGAACAGGCTGGCCGATCTCGTTGGACGATTCACACGCAAACGGACGTTATTCGCTTTGCTTGGGATCGTCTACGTCTCTCTCATTCTGTTCGTCGGCGTGAAGGCGAGCAGCCATCTAGTCTATGCCAAATGGAGCGTGCTGATCTCGGCGCATCGCGGGGGCGACATCGCGAACGGTCCTGAGAACTCCATGCCGGTCATTCTAAGCTCTATCGACAAAGGCATTCAGTCCATTGAGATCGATGTACAGCTTACCAAAGACGGCGTTGCGGTCCTGAACCATGACGCCACACTCCAACGAATGGCCGGTGTTAAGAGCCGGGTGGCCGACCTGACCTATGCACAGATCAGCAAACTCACGATTGGTCAGGACGCAGACGGGCTGCCTATCCCTATTGCGACGCTTGATGAAGTATTGGATGTGGCCCAGGGGCAGATCAAGCTGCTAATCGATTTGAAGCCGACAGGACCAAGCAAGCCGCTCGTGCAAGAAGTTGTGCGGCTGGTCCATGACTACGAGATGGAAGAAGACGTGTATATTCAATCGTTCGACAGCAGCACGCTGCGGCAGATTCGTCAATTGGCCCCGGAAATTCATATCGGTCAAATCATGTATTTTGCCGTTGGCAATCTGTCTTCGCTTGACGTCGACTTCTATACCGTGGAGCAGGTTATGGTAACGAAACAGCTCGTTGATCAGGCTCATGCGGCCGGACGCGAGGTCTGGGTATGGACGGTGAACGGGCGCCACAATTTGAAGGAAATGCTTAAATTCGAGATCGACGGCATTATTACCGACACACCGGAGACGGCACAGTCGATGGTCGGTATTGATCTATAGGTTTGTTGGCACAATGAGAAAGCCGGCAATGTCTTCGCCTAGCGGCGCGTGACGTTGCCGGCTTTTTTGGTGGGCAATAGAGAAGAGTCTTCAGGTCGCAGCAGCTCCTCGACCTGAGTCGGTGCGTAGGAATAGACCCCGAGACCGTTTCGGGTAACGAACTGCTCTGATACCATTTTCCCAACAATTGTTATTCAGAGGAGGATGGTTCAATCATGCGCAATGCGTACTCAAACAAGCCTAGTCCGGTAATCGCAATCTTGGTCTTCTACCTGGTTACCTCTGTTGGTGCAATGCTGTTCGGGCTTCTTCAGCCTTCACTTGACGTTCCAGAGGTTGTTATTCAGCTGACGCAATTCGGTCCAACACTAGGTGTCGCTGCCGTTCTATTCCTTTGGCGCCATAAGAAGCAGCCTCCATTCAAGCTAGATTTGCGGCTCTGGCCGCTGCAGTCGAATCGGATAACCATCTCAGCCGCGCTCATCGTCATCACGTTCGCTGGCGCCTGGCTCTGGTTCTCGGTCACAGGCCATGCCGCGGCGTACACGCCGCCCTCTGCTTTGTCACATCCATTCTGGCTCATCGTTATCGCACAATTCATTGGGGCTGCAGGCGAAGAAATCGGCTGGCGCTGCTTCCTTCAGCCAACGCTTCAAAACCGAATCGGCGTCCTACCCGCCTCCATTGTCGTCGGTATTCTATGGGGAATCTGGCACGTCGGCGTATTCTCCGAAGGCATTGCATATGCATCGTTCTTCATCCTCTTTGCCGTGTCCTTGTCCGTTATCCTTGGTGAGCTGATGCGGAACACGAGGAGCGGAACGCTTCTGCTGGCTGCAGCCTACCACGCGCTGATCAATCTAGGCCTGCTTCTCTGGTTCAACGAGGAGGACGGAAGCCGATTAGCCATGGGAACTTTGTCCATTGCATGTACCATAGCCGCAATTATTGCTGTAGTGGTTGGGCGGATTGCAAGAAGTAAGAAGCGGTGCACGTCTACGAATGAAACAAGTTCGATCTGAGAATGCATGCTGTATCCAATTCTTAAATAAACTTTAAGTTTTGCTTGAAGATTATTTAAGAAAGTTTCTTTTACAATATAGATATCAGCTTGTTCGATAAGCCGACCATCATTCGCAGTACGGTAGAAAGGCAGGCCAATATCCTAATGCAGCCCATCAATCATAACTCAGACTATATAACCCCACCGAGATCGAGAGCCCGCTCTGCTGCACATACTTACCCTTGGCCTCGTATAAACCTGCTTGTCCTTCTTGCGCTGGCCTTGCTCGTCATCGCCGTTGTGTGGTTTTATCGCCAGAGCCCTGGGGAGAAAGCGCCTGCACCGACTGGACTTCACCCTGCCGTTGCGCAAGCAAGCGATAAACTCGTCGCTGAAGCAGCGACGCTGGGCATTCAGGTCGTCATTACAGACGGTTTCCGCAGTTCTGCCGAGCAGGACGCACTATACCGCCAAGGGCGTGAGGACAGCGGTGCAGTCGTAACACAGGTTAAGGGCGGCGAATCGTACCATAACTACGGACTTGCCGTTGATTTCGCACTGCGCATGCCAAGTAACGATGTGATCTGGGATATGAAATACGACGGCAATCGCAATGACCAAGCCGACTGGATGGAAGTTGTCGCAATCGCCAAGAAGCTCGGCTTCACTTGGGGCGGCGATTGGGAAGGCTTCAAGGATAATCCCCACCTGCAGATGGACTTCGGCTACAGCATTCGCCAGCTTAAGCGGGGGCATTACCCCGCCTTGGATGAAGGCATCGAAGCTTAGTTTTCATTACTGCTCAATAAAAAAGCCGCGAGCACCCGCCAAACGGTGATTCGCTCGCGGCTGTCTAACGTTGTGCTTCACTCCGCATAGATAAGATTAGGATCTACTTAACAGTCCCCTCATAATAACGCATGGCCGCTTCATGGTTCCAAATCTGCGCTTCAACGTAAGGAATCGTCCCCTCCGGATGCATCGATGCAATTCGATTGACTAGATCCGGCGTTATCAACGTCTGCACTTCCGACAAGGTGAACACATGCCCATGAAGATGCGGCACGTAATACTCGGGTCTGTTCTTAGCGATGAAATAGGAGACCATACTATCGGGAAACGTAAAGCTAATATCCTCCTCTTCGAAAATAGAAACCGGAAGCCGCAGCAGATCGAATTCAAAACGTTCCGACGCCACGTAATTCTCGATCCATTCTGCTTTGCCAAGAACCGCATAGATCGGATAGCTCGTCTTAGGTTTTCCGCCTTTGGCAGCGAACGTTTCTCTGAGCCATCGCTCTGTCTCCATACGGTCCTCCCAGTACTGCAGCGGCTGCTTGAACCTCTCGAAGAACGGCGTATCATCGCATCGGGACTCCATCATCTTCAATGCATCTGCCTTCGATAGGGCAGATAAACTGCGTAACGGTACGCCATCATAATAGTGCGTAATGTGCTCGAACATCATTTCACCTCCTACAGGGTTAGATTAAGCTACCTGTATGGTCTACACTACCGTCAAACGCAGCTTTTCTCGTATCATCGCGGCCATCGCGGCTGCCTGTTCTTCCCCCACTGCTCCCGATGTGAGCTGGCGAGCAGCAGCTACTGCGTGCCACGGCTCGATCGTTGCCTCCGTCACGCCCGTCAGCCTTGTATACTCGTCTATGAACGTTCGATAGATCGTCTGCCGCGATGCGTTGAAGAACGCATGGACTTCAGACGGCATCTCCGGCGGCAGAACCGCATACAGAATGGTGACACAGAATTCCGCTGCGTCCATCGCTGGGTTTCCGATTGCCGCGTGCATCCAATCGATCATGATCGGGCCACGGTCACTCAGGATCAGGTTCGTTACGTTTGTATCCCCGTGACAAACCTGCCTCTTTGCAGGAAGCCCGTCGATATAAGCATGGAGTGCGGCTATCTCTTCATCGCTGAGCCCAACTGGCCGAGCGATGATCTCCTTCAGATGCGACTTCTGCTCCGTCACAATCCCACCGATTTCGCCAGCTTGATGGATGGCATGCAGCGTCCTTGCGAATTGAATCAGCTCGTCACTCGAATCGTCACTGAATAGGTCAAAAGCATGCAGCCGCTCGAAAAGCCGCTGCACCAGCGTTGGTCCCACGACCTTCTCGAATACGATTCCGTGCCGCCCCTCCCATAGGATCTGCTTGAACGGGCGCGCAGCAGGCAGCCCATTCTCCCAAGCCGCGAGACAATTTCGAAACTCGCGATCCACCTCGTCTTGCGACGCATGGGAATGATACAGTTTGACGACTTTATCAACGGCGACATCAGCCTCATCCCCCCATTCATACACCTCGCAGCTCGAACCTGTGCCTATGCATGACCCCAGCTTTGCCAACTCCATTGCCTCCTCTCTTATTGTGCATCCCCATTAGTTTAGATTAAGCCCTCTTTCTCCTTCAGGGCTTGGAACATCTCTTCTAACATCTCCGTAGCCTCATCAATATCCAGCGCAAGCGTGCCCGTATTGATCATCGTACCGATCCCGATCCAGTAAGCCGTAAGCTTCAGGAACATCTTCTGGACATTGCGCTCGGGTATGGACGCCAGTCCATCATCAATTTGCATGAATGCCGCATACATCTGCTCGTTCATCACGTCTGGATTCCGCTTCAAGTAATCCGTCCCGTAATCGGATAGCAACAACGTTCGAAACAATTGCTTCTCATCGCGCGCGAACATCAGACAGCCGATCGCTAAGTTCATCGCCGAAGCGTTGGACTCGTTCCGGTACTGCTGCATGCTGTCGATTGCAAAATGTACCGTTCGGCTGTATACATCATCCTTCAACTGCTCCATGCTTCCATACGCGCTATAGATTGGCTGCGTCGAGCATTTCAGCCGCTGTGCGATGTTTCTCGCTGTTAACACATCAAGTCCTTGTTCTCGAACCATTTGGAAAGCAGCGTCCAATATGACTTCCTTCGTCATCTCCGCTCTAGGGGGCATTTTCTCGTCTCCGATCGTTATATAACGACTGTTATATAACGTATGTTATACAACGACTGCACGAATGTCAATATGTGTATTTTTTATTCCCAAGCCGCTTCCTGTCTATTATTCATTGACTAAAGGTTATAGATACTCATGTATTCAATATAAACATTTTTTGTTAGAATTGTAGGCAAGGAGGGAATTTCAGTCTATGAAACTGCGACAACGCTTCTTTATCTTCGCATTAATTGGCTCATCACCGCTGCTCATCGTCTTACCCGCCTGCTCCAGCATGACTGACAACCTTCCACTCATACAGGAGACCTCGCACGCCCGCTTCTACAGTCCGAATGAACATGCCGTTAACTCCGTTGCATCGCTAGCAGAAACATTCGAGGCAAATTATAATCGGCTAATTGGACTGTTTCCGTACGAGGCCAAGGATAAGACCATCATTCACGTCTATACCGACAGGGACGCCTATCAAGCTATGATTGGGCGTGATACCGAAGGAACTTACGATGCACGGGACGGCATAATTAAAGTGTACACGCCCGCCGACTTAAGCGATGAGATAATCAGGCACAATTTCAACGAGCAAATCATTCATGAATTCGTTCATCTCCTCATCCAGCAGATTAATCCGGAGGTCGGTCATCTCAAGTGGCTGGACGAAGGCATCGCCTATTATGCGGCAGGTCAGTTAGAGGAAGAGATGCAGAGCAAGACCAGCTACTTCGACATCCCTACCTTCGAGCAGTTCGCCGACCACGACTATTTCAATAAGGCCCATGGCGCCGCCTACTTCTACAGCGGGCTCATGGTGAAGTACATCGTGGATACATACGGCATCGTTACGTTGAACGATATGATTCGCCAGCCTGAACAAGCGCATATCCAGCAGTTGTTGACTATGCCGATTGATCAATTCTTCAAGACTTGGCACGACGCGATGCTGAGTAAGTAGCAGAATGCCCAGCCCACACGGCTTACGGTTGTGAGCGTGCTTATGGCGTGCGAAACAGGTTGATTTCTCAAACTTTCGGTTGCCAGAGTCCTTATTACTTCATGATGCAGCTTATTGGCCTTGATAGGACTCCAATAGCCTTGCATACAACCGTTATTGTTGAGATTAATGCTTTTATGGCGCAATAGCCGCTGTCGCAACCGTTACATTCATGCGCTCAATCCCATTTGGCTAAACCAGCCTGATCCAATGCGAAACGGTTGCGAACGCGCTTATTGCACGCTCAACGGGTTATCTCGGAGCCAGCATTCATTCCCCCGAAAGAGAGCTGATCGCATGCTCATGAAAGCCGCAGTATGCACCAAGTACGGCCCGCCTCATGTTCTTCAGTTGAAGGAGGTGCCGAAACCCATCCCCAAGCATGACGAAGTTTGCATCAAAATTTACGCTTCGGCCGTCACAGCGAGCGACACCTATATTCGCGGCTCGAAGCTGCCTATCCATTTCTGGCTGCCGATGCGCATTGCACTGGGCTTGACCAAACCGAGAAAATCCGTCATCGGCATGGTGCTGGCAGGTGAAGTCGAATCCATTGGCAGTAACATTAAGCGGTTCAAGCCGGGCGACCAGTTGTATGGTGTGACGGGACTTGGACTCGGCACCTATGCACAGTACAAATGTATGAAAGAAACGGACTCGATGCGCGGCTGCCTAGCCCATAAGCCATCCAACATCAGCTACGAAGAGGCAACTGCTGCCGCCTATGGCGGCCTCCTTGCTCTGCAGCGCATAGAAGAAGGAAACATCCGGCCTGGACATAAAGTTGTCATCTACGGCGCTTCCGGAACTTCCGGGACGATAGCGGTCCAGTTGGCACGTCATTACGGCGCGGAAGTAACGGGCGTTTGCAGCACCCGCAATCTCGCCTTCGTCCAAGCGCTTGGCGCTCACAAAGTGATCGATTATACCAATGACACCGACGATACAAGGCAGCTGATCGAACGCTATGACCTTATGCTCGACACGGCCGGCAAAGCCAAACGCTCGACGGTGAAGGACCTATGCCGAAGCGCTCTGACCGCAAGCGGCAAATCGATCTCCATCGATGATGGCAAGCTCGAGCTGAGATCAGAACGCCTAAATAAGCTCTCAGCTCTAATTGAAGCAGGCAGCATCAGACCCGTCGTTGACCGAACGTACCCATTGGATCAGATTGCCGAAGCTCACGATTATGTAGAGAATAGCCGCAAGCGAGGCGGCGTAGCGATAACCATCGACCATCCCCTGAACTAACCTTCCCCTTAACAAAAAATACAGAGCAGCGGCATCCATTCCACCGCGCTCTGTATTTGACGTTCTTAACTTATTCCTTTGAGTTCATCTATCCAGCCCTACCCGTCATGATGCTTCAGAATCTGTGAAGGCGAACGGCCTGTCAGCCTCCATACTGGGAACAGACCCGAAGCAATATTGATCGCATAGACGAGCACGACACCCGCCAATATATACGGCAGAGGGAAATAGAACAGCTTCAGGAACGGTGAAATCATCCGATCCACTTCCTTGATAATGAACGTCATCAACAGGTAGCCGATCAGCGACGTCATCGTCGTCAGCACCGCGATCTCGATGACGAACATCTTGTGCATATCCCACCGCGAAGCGCCAAGCGCACGAAGCACGCCAATCTCGTAAATGCGCGTCATAAGGCTCGATCGGATAATAAAATACAGCTGCAGCAGCGACACGCCCAGCAGCACGATCGCGAAGCTGACAATCGTTACGTACGCTCTCCGCAGATCGGACTTGTACTCCTTGTAGTCTTTATCATAGGCATCCACGGCCTCGAATCCCTTGCCAGTCAAGTAACTGACGGTCGCTGCAACGTCCTTGCTGTACACAAGCACGGGCTCTTCGGCATCATGGCTCTCCCCGAATATTGCCGCCAAGCCCTCATGCGTCGCCAGTACAACTTCACGCTGCCCGCCTGCCTGCTGTTCAAGCCCTGCTGTCTGATAGAACCCAACAATCGTATAACCTTGACCACTGCCGGCTTGCATGCCCTCCAGCGTCGACCCAACCTTGTAGCCCTGCTGCTCGCGAAGCGCCTCCGGATATGCAACCTCACCGGCATTCGCAGGTGCTGCGCCATCCAATAGCTTCACATATCCGTCCATCGCTTCCCAGGCGCCAATAGCGAGCGGTGCTGCCTGAGCCCCTGACACTGGCGGCTCCGAGAATACGTCGCCCATCTCGTGCGTCGCCCGAGATGGA
This sequence comes from Paenibacillus sp. CCS19, assembly GCF_033239625.1. Classification (NCBI taxonomy): domain Bacteria; kingdom Bacillati; phylum Bacillota; class Bacilli; order Caryophanales; family Paenibacillaceae; genus Paenibacillus; species Paenibacillus sp. CCS19. The sequence continues at coordinate 50,426 of NZ_BTCK01000003.1, read as the reverse complement.
ACATTTTCCGCCATCTCATACAGCAGCGCATCGTTCATCCACACGGTTGGCGACCCCGTATCGCTAATGCCGACGATCGTCAGCGGCACTTGATAGCCGAACCTGCTGCTGCTCAGCTTCATGCCGATGAAATCGTTCTGGGAAGATACGCCTGCCTGCTTGAACTCCGACTGTTTGAGCAGCTCACGCACTAACCATGCCTCTAGGACAACCTCACGAAACTTCTCCGGGTAGTGTCCAGCTATAAGCTTGTCCTTATCCAGCAGCTCGATGTCTGACGGATGCGCTTCCATGCCAATCGGATAATTGACTTGATAGAACGAGCCCACATTCACATCGAATGACTGCTTGTGCGTGAACGGATTAATAGACAACACGCTTGCTCCTGCTGCCGCATCACCTTCCAAATCGCTTAACGGTGCAGTCGTCATCACATAATGCCGATCCGCTACCTGGAACTCCTCCGGCTTCAGATCATAGAACTTGCCGATCAGCGAGATCGCAACCGCAATCAGCATCGCCGCGAAGACGAAGCTGAGGAACATCAGCTTCTGCAGCTTGGAATAGCCCCACAGCTTACGGAAGGCGCTGCGGAATGCTTCACGCGTCGAGATCGCCGAGCCTCCCGTACGTCGTGCCGCCTCAGCGCCTTCTCCCGAAGCACTCTCCAGCTGGCTCGGGTCAAAATGATACTGGCGGACCGTCTCCTGATCCAGCCCCTTGAAGTGCTCATCCAGTACCGTGATGCCCGATGCATCGTCGACGTACCGAACCTTCAGCTTCTCGTTCTGTCCGCCATGCACTTGAATGTACAGGGAATCGCCAGATGTGATGAGCGTTACCTTCATCCCTGGCGAAGGCCACGCCGATGAAGCCGCACCTACACCATCCCCTTCCGCACCGCCGCGCGAGTCCGAGTACCATTCGACAGGTACAGGCGTCTCTGCGATGGATTGCTTCTGGAGATCCTTCAGATAGATCGTGTTCTGGTGCCGAATGTCGAGCGAGCCTTGATGCTCATTGACCGTATCGCTCACAACGCGGCCGTCGCTGATCTCGATGATGCGGTCGCCGTAGAAGTTCGCAAGCTCCCGCTCGTGCGTGACGAGGACGACGAGCTTTTGCTCCGATATTTTCTTAATAATATTCATGATCTCGACGGTGTTGCGGCTGTCCAGGTTACCGGTTGGCTCGTCCGCGATAATCATGTCCGGATTTTTCGCTATTGCCCGGGCAATGCCGGCCCGCTGCTGCTGACCGCCCGATAACGCGGACACTTTGCGGTGACGGTAATTGTACATGCCGACGACCTCAAGCACGTAGCGAATGCGCCGCTCGATCTCCGCCTTGTCCTTCAACCCCAGCATCTTCAGCACCAGCTCGATATTCTCGAACACCGTCATGTAAGGCAGCAAGTAATATTGTTGAAAAATGTATCCGATCCGCTCGTTCCGAATCGCATCGGACTGCCGCGCATTCCGTTTGCCTATGACCGTGTCGCCGAACTTAATCTCGCCAGAGTCGATATACTCCAGGCCGCCAAGCACGTTCAGCAGCGTCGTCTTGCCGCTGCCCGAAGGGCCGCAGAGCACGACAAGCCCGCGGTCCGGGAACGTCATGCTCGTCTGGCGAATCGCACGGACTTCGTTAGCCTTGCCTTTGAAGAACGTTTTGTCTACATTTCTTAATTCGATCATGTCGGCGACCCCTCTTCCCCTTTGTAAGCTGACATGACGCTTTCACTGAACAGCTTCTTGCGCATATGGCTCGTCAGCCCCAGCACGATCAGCAGCAGAATGAGATACAGATAGACGTAGTCCAGCCAGTCGAAATAGGCGAACATTTTCGACACAGCCCGGGTCACCGAGCTCTCCGGCAGCCAGCTGCAAATCTTCGATACGATCCATGCCGTAATGAGCGATACCGTGCTTACCAAGACCATCTCCGTGAACATCAGCCGATTGACCAGCTTCTGCGATGCGCCGATCGAACGCAGAATGACATAGTCCCGGCGTTTGCTCTTCACAATCGTCCGCAGGATGAAGTACGAGATGAGAATGAAGACTCCGATGAAGCCGATCAAGAAGATGCCGATTACAATGACTTTCAGGATCGGCGCGAACACCGTTTGCGGGTCCAGCGTTTCATGCGGATAGATCGCATGGTACCCATCTGAACGGAGCGCTGCAAGCAGTTCGCGGCTGTCCGCATCCGAGTCCGTCATGAGACTCATCTGATACGGATTCTGATCCTGCGCAACTGATCTATAATCCGATTCGCTGAAATACATGACCGGCGCCTGCCCGGACTGCTGATCGCGAATGACGTCCCGAATCGTGAACGTCGATTCGCTGCTGTCATACATGCCCGTCACTTTGATCTTCAGCGTGCTGCCAGACAGCAGCTCCGCACATGTCTCGCCTTCTGCCTTGTGGGTGGAGCAATACGGTGTCGCGAGCGTCTGGCTGACGTCGACCGTCTGCGGCGGGAGCGGCTTTTGTGCAGGTACAGCAGCCGTCGGCTCCGCTTCCCCGTCCTTATCAGCCTTCGCTGCCGCTTCCAGCTGCGGTGTGAATGTTATCGATTCGGTGTCGCCGATTGCGAACGACATCGTTTTGTACTGGAGGGCTGCTTCCTTCGAAACCGCCGACAGCACGCTTTCAGGCACGAAGGCAACCTCGCCTACCTTCTTGCTGTCCGCGATGCCGACCACCTTGAGCGGATATTTGCTGTCCCCATATGTAAAATCAAACGTATGGTCGAGCACATCCTCGGTCTCGATCCCTTTGCGCAGCACGCGCGTATTGAGCGCGATCTCATCTTCTGATCGTGGAGCGCGGCCTTCGATCAGGCTGCTCTCATTCAATGAAGATCGCGGCGCGATGCCGCTCGTCACGATCGTCCCGTTCTTGCTCAGCCGCTTCGGCAGCTCAACCGTCAACTGCTGATCCAGCGCCAGGTCCTCTTCCCATACTTCAACCACCTGCGAGAAATTCGCGAGCTCCTTGCGTTCCTCCGGCGTGAATGCCGAACGATCCGCCTTGTTCACGATAACGCGCTCCACGGAGCTGTTCGCGAAGAACATGCTGCTGCTTCGCAGCGATAACCCTTCATTAATGTCCTGCATCGTGCCATAGCCGAACGCCGAGCCGAAGCTTAGCAGCAGCAGCACGAGGAACATAAGCACCGACTTGAACGGAACAGCCGCCAGATGGCGCGTGCTCATAAGCAGTAGATCCTGCAGGCGCGATGCACGGGTCGGCTGCATCCGGCGCCCCTCGCTTGCCGACGTTGACGCGAATGTGGCCGCCTCAGCAGTTTGCGTTTCCTCCGAAGCTGCTGACGATACCTTCCCAGATGTCGGCGCCGCCTGTCTGCGCTGCTTCTGATCCTCAACAACTGCACCGTCATGTATCGTAATCTTACGCGTCGCGACGTGCTGCAGCTCTTCGAAATTGTGCGTCACGACGATGACCAGCTTGTCCTTGCTCACCTCGGCGAGCAGCTCGATGATCTGCTTGCCTGTCGCCGCATCGAGATGGCCGGTCGGCTCATCGGCCGCGATGATCGGGCTGTCCTTCGCGAGCGCGCGAGCGATAACGGTACGCTGCATCTGGCCGCCGCTCAGCTTGCTCACCTTCGTATGCTTATAGGCGGACAGTCCGACGCGCTCGATCAGCTCGAGCGCGCGCTTCTTCCGCTCTTCCTTGCCGGCTCCGGCGAGGATGAGCGCTGTTTCCACATTTTGATACACGGTGAAGCTCTCGATCAGATGATAGTCCTGGAACACGAACCCGACGTTATCGCGCCGGTACGCCTCCCAATCCGCCTTGCTGTAATACGAAGTCTCTTCGCCATTGAACAGCAGCTCGCCGTCCTCATACGAATCAAGCCCGCTGATAACGTTCAGCAGCGTGCTCTTGCCGCTCCCGCTCTCGCCGACAACGGCGATAAACTCGCCGCGGTTCAGCGTCAGGTTGATTTTGCGAAGGCCTAGAGCGACGTTTCCTTCCTTGGCGTAATACTTCGAAATATTGTGCAGAGTAAGCATTCTTCGCCCCCCATTGGACAGAACTAGATTAGCTTTATTGTATACGGTCTTAGGTGTCATGCGTCTCTTAAAATTAGTTAAAATGGAATGAAATTGCAGAACTCTCCATATCGCTAGGTTATACGTTACAAATTCCCGAATCCGTATCGCTTCATTTTGCGTACATAATACTGTGTAAAGGGTCCCACGCCTTTCGACATCCATCTTCGACAAAGAAAGAGGTTTTCCGACGAAATCGTCGAATATAAAAGTGGTTCTTTTACAATATGCTGTTAAGTATACAAGTCATTAGGAGGATAATATTGTGAACGTCACTTATTCTGAATTACGCAGACGAGCTAGGGAAAGCTTGCGGGGGCAATGGGGCAAATCGATCGGAGCTGTATTGCTGGCGGCTATTCCGTCTCTTATTCTCGGCATTCTTGGATTGTTCTCTCACTCCATGGAAGTCGCGGGCAATATTATGAGCTATCTGATTGCAGGGATGATCGCGCTCGGCTCTGCTGCATTCTTCCTGAGCATCTCCCGCCATCAGAGACCGCCGGCGACGTCCATCTATCAAGGCTTTAATCATCCGGTCAGAGCTTTCCTGCTCTATATTCTGATCCTGATCTTCACCTTCCTGTGGACGCTGCTGCTCATTATCCCAGGTATTATCGCTACGTTCCGTTATTCCATGGCCTACTACATTCTAGCGGATAACCCTGGAATGAGTCCGCTGGAAGCAATCCGCCGCAGTAAACAGATGATGAAAGGCAACAAATGGCGTTTGTTCGTGCTTCATCTCACCTTCATCGGTTGGGGACTGCTGTCCCTGTTGACGCTTGGCATCGGTTACCTGTGGCTTGGGCCATACATGGCCGTCACGACGGCTCATTTCTACGATGAACTGCGCAATCAAGAACAGAAGCCGCCGGCTCCGGAATCGTTCTAGGAACAACACCTTTGCAACAAAGAAGCGGATACCTGAACAGGTGTCCGCTTTTTTATTATACCTTTTAACCCTTAATACTTATAAAACCAATCAACCCAGGCGGAATAATAAAACCTATATATTAACATACAGTTAAAAAATAAATCAATAATTATTTTTCAAAACAGCTTGAAATTCCCATCCGAATCCGTTAACCTTCTATTTGAAACTAAATTTATCCATAAAAGGATGTGTGCGAGAATGGAAATGATGACGATGAAAATGATGATGTCGATGTGTATGGAAGAAATGATGTGCAAGATGAAGAACATGCAGATGATGATGGACCAAATGCAAGAAATGAATATGATGGACGCCATGGATATGGACAACTTGATGTCCAACATGCAGAAGTGCGACGAAATGATGACGATGATGATGAGCATGATGCGTCAAATGAAAGAAACCGCCGTTTAAGATTCCCCCTCTTCCAAGGCGTTATCAAACACGGCGGTTATTGACCCGGTTATAATTATTATTTATAGTATTGTACATATCCATCTGGCCATGGATTCGTACTTTGTTTCATATCACTGTACTTACGATGCTGCGGAGCAGTCAACTGCACGCGCACTAGTCCTGCCAAATGCATAGCAATATCCGATGTCCGACAGAGCGGTTAACTGCATGCGGGCTTTTTTATTTGCTCAAGACCGATTAACGGGCGGCATATAATTGTTTACCGATTTCGGTTCGCCGTATTTTCAGCTCCCACACTTCCTCGGTAATCCTCGCCGCGATCGTCGAATTGTCCGTCTCGCGCAGCTGCCGATACAGCTCCAGCATTTTGACATTAATGGCGTCGAACTGCTGCCACAGTGTCTCTCTGCGAAGTTCGAGTGCTGCCTTCTCCAGGTGACGCTCTGCGTCGTTCAGCGCCTTTATAATTTCCTGCTGCCACGGAATGTCTCCGATCCGCTTCGCATAATTCAACAAATCCAAGTAATCGTCTACCCTCTGCTTCTCGAATGCTCCGGTTGAGATCATAAGCTCATCTCCATCCTCACCTATATACCTAGTATTATACTTGGAATTGTAGGTAATGCAATAGTTCCGGAGAAAAATATTATGCCTCTTTATTTAGGCACCAAAAGCTATTTGGTGTATTCTTTTTTATTTTCAGAGCCGAATATAGATCTAAAGTAGGATCTCGTTCAGAATATGTTCAGTTGAACATGGTAGATTAATAGGAGAATGTACCTATTACTAGCTCGAAGAGGTCGGTTCATGTGAAAGCTCGAATTTTGATTGTGGTCGATGGAGATCCAAACTCCACGGCAGCCTGGCAGTCCGTACAAGCAGAACAGGATATGGAAGTTTCTGCGCTTATGTATCATGGTCTAAACGCGCTTGAGTATGTGTGGCGGAACTCGGTTGATCTCATCGTGCTGGATACGTTCATGCCGGCGTCGGAAGGCGTCTCCTACATTCAGGCAATCCGAATGATCGCGCCGAAGCTGCCCATATTGGTTATGTCTTCACAGAACGAGGAAGATTCCATCGTCCAGTTCCTCGCTCACGGCGCCAATGGGTATCTCGTAAGGGATCAAAACTTCCCTAACCTGGCACAGACGATTCGCGATATTCTCAAGGGCCAGCACGTCTACCCTAACAATGTGGCGATGCTGTTGGCGCAATTTCTACTGAAGCAGCTTAACGGTGTTGCTAGTCATTCTCATAAGCTACCGTCCCATCTAGACAATCAATTCTCGGAACGGGAGAAGCAAATCATCGAGCTGTTAATGCAGCGGCTGAGCAATCAGGAAATCGCCGAAGCCCTGTGTCTGTCGCAAGGAACAGTGAAGAATCACTTGACCCACATTTTCTCCAAAATTCCGGCTAAGAACCGTCGCGAAGCGATTCGGGCACTTACCCAAACATCAACACCAGACCAATACCTAACTGCAAGGTAAGAGAGCACAATCTGCAGCTGTTCTCTTGCTATTCCTTGGTTTGTATAAATTAGGTCGAATTTTGTAATATCGTGACGAAATGTCACTTCTAGGCCTACTTTATTTTATTTATATTAAAGTTTGCGTATTCTACTAACCTCGAAGATGGATGGTGAACGTAACAGATGAAGAAGAAATGGTTAACCGTGATCACAGCTTTCATGCTGCTGGCCATGAATGCCCAACTGGCATTCGCAATGCAGCCTGTAGCTGAAGTGTATTACAATGCGGGAACAAGCACTTATCAATCCGAAGAATTTGAAGCGAAGCTGACTGCAGTTGTGAAGCAGAAGCTGGACGCGGTGGGCATTAACCCGAAATATGTATCCATTATGGATGCAAGCGCAAGTCAGAAATTCGTTACAGATGAAACGTATGTACATACGGGTTACGACAGCTGGTATGGCTTCTACTCCATACCTCAAGTAGAGACGGCCGATTATAGGCACGTTCAATTCACGAACAACAACAAGACGGTCTCTTTCTACGGCTATACTGCACCAGGTTATAAGGACTTCATGCTGACGCAAGGCAGCCCAGTCGGCAAGAAGGTTATTACGTTCGACATGGACGAGTCCAAAGTCGACTACCACAGCATGGAGGGCGGCGGCTTCCTCTTCAACTCGACTATCGATGGAAGCGGCAAGCTGAGCGGCTATGCAATCCTGTACGTCAACGGCGGCATTAAAGTATATGAAATCAATAATGTTGACGCCAACGTTTTCCACGAAACAACAAACGCTTGGCAATTGAGTGATATTCAGGGCATTACACTAGTAAGCAGCTTCGCCAAAGGGGCGACGACTGAGCATGCCATTAAGATTGTTGCAACCGATAACCAACTGAATATGTGGGATAACGGCGTTCGCGTCATTACGAATCTCGCACTTCCGAATACGTATGGCAATGAGTTCGGCCCTCTCGTTAGTTATATCGATCACGGCTGCGAGATCATCTCCATCTTTACGTATGACAATATGAAATTGTACTCGACTAGCAGCAAGACGCTGACGACGGCTGTCAATGAAATCGTCTGGGAGCCAAACTCCCCTTACCGTTACGTCATCGATATTAACGATAACAATGACGACTATTTGGGCGGTCCGGATCAGGAAACGCTGACGAATTCGTTGAATCAACAAAATGTGCAATATGTTGGCATCACGAACGAAGAGGATCAAGATGATGTTCAAGCTCTTATCGACCAATTGGTCAAAGGCGGACAATTCGTAAACTCGGGCTTAACCGAGGACGAGATTATTGAAGCTATCGCAGACCAAATCGTTGACGAGGTTACAGGCAAGAAAGATGCAATCCACGCGATTGAACACGCGGAAACGGTAACGCAGATTCAATATGCAGGGTACGACAGCAAAATCAGCGTCACCCAAAATCTTACGCTCGTGCAAGACCCGACTGTGACGACAACTTGGTCATCCGATCAGCCATCCATTATCGCAGCTGACGGAACAGTAACAAGACCTTCCACACCACAGGGCACTTATGTAACGCTGAAAGCAACGATTACGCAAGACGGACTCACTAGCGAGCAAACGTTCAACGTATTCGTGAAAGGCGCAGACCCAGCCCCAATCTCGACATTGACGGCATCGGCCGGCGATGGCCAAGCAACGCTTCAATTCCCAGCCCTCTCCGGTCTGGCGGGCAGCAATGACGTTGCAGTCGAAATCTCGACGGATGGTACGACGTTCAAGAAAGCAACAACGACAGAAACGCTGACTTCAGCTTCTACGAGCGCAACGGTAACGGGCCTGACGAACGGCACTACGTACTATGTGCGCTTGAACGTCGGATCGGGCTTCTATGCAGGAAAGTCCAATAACGTTCAAGTCACGCCTTCGAAGCCGGTTTCGAACCTGACGGCTGTTGCAGGCGACGAACAAGTTACACTGAACTTCCCAGCGCTTACAGGCGCACGGAATGAAGATGTTAAAGTTGAAATTTCAACGGACGGAACAAACTATACACCCGTTGAGACGACGAACCCGCTGACTGCAGCTTCCACGAGTGCGACTGTAGCGGATCTGGCGAATGGCGAAGTCTACTATGTCCGCTTGAACGTAGGATCGGGCGCCTTCAAAGGGTTATCCAATGCTGTTCAAGTAATGCCTTCGAGACCAGTCACGGACCTGACGGCTGTTGCAGGCGACGGACGTGCTACGCTCAGCTTCCCTGCACTAACGGGTACCAGCAGTAACGCTATCGTTGTTGAGGTGTCGACGGATGGTACGACATTCACACCTGCAACTACTACGGAGACGCTGACGGCAGCATCTACGAGTGCAACGGTAACGGGCCTGACGAATGGTGATACGTACTATGTACGTTTGAACGTCGGATCGGGTCCTTTCAAGGGCGCATCCAATAATGTACAAGTGCTGCCTTCGAAACCAGTAAGCGATCTGACGGTCGACTCAGGCAACGAAGAGGTTACGTTGAACTTCCCTGCTCTGACGGGTACGGACAGCAAGGATATCGTTGTTGAGATCTCGACAGACGGTACGACTTTTACACAGGTTGAAACAACAGAAGAACTGACTGACGCTTCAACGAGCGCGACTGTTGCGGATCTGACGAATGGAGACGAATACTATGTCCGCTTGAACGTCAAATCGGGTCCATTCAAGGGCACATCCAATATCGTTCAAGTAACGCCTTCGAAACCTGTCACGGGTCTGACGGTTGTTGCCGGCGACTCGCAAGTTACGCTGAATTTCCCTGCTCTGACGGGTACGAAGAGTAAAGCTATCGTTGTTGAAGTTTCGACGGACGGCACGACATTCTCACCTGCTACGACCACGGAAGCGCTGACTGCAGCTTCTACGAGCGCAACTTTAACGGGCCTGACGAATGGTGACACGTACTATGTGCGCCTGAACGTTGGATCGGGTCCGTTCAAGGGCACTTCCAACATTGTTCAAGCAGCACCTTCGAAACCTGTTTCGGATATGACCGTTTCTCCGGGCAATCAACAAGCTACGCTGCTCTTCCCTGCACTGACAGGCACGGACAGTGAAGATATCATTGTCGAGGTGTCTACGGACGGTATTACTTTTGAGCCTGCTGAGACGACAGCATCGCTGAATGACAGCTCAATTAGCGCAACAGTTAATGGTCTGACGAACAATAAGACTTATTACTTCCGCCTGAATGTGAAGTCGGGCCCTTATGCAGGTCTGTCCAACGTAGTAATAATAATGCCGTATCAACCGATAGTAATTGCACCTCCAAACGCAACGGAAACAACCGTTACTGTAACGGACAAGGCGACTGGCGAAACAGTTACGCAAGACAAAATCACGAAGCTTGTTGGTGACGGTCTCAAGGTAACCGGCAAAATCGTGAAGGCTGACGGCACTGTAGTGGATGTGCCGGCAGTCAACATGAACGCCAACGGTACATTCACGCTGCCTAAGCTGCCAGCTGGCGAATACAGCCTGACGCTGAACGTTTATGCTCCGAATGGCGAGAAGCTTGCTGGCCCAGTCGGCAAGCTCACAGTAGACAGCAATGGCGTTGCAACCTTGAAGATCGATCTGGTTGACCCTTACGGAACGATTCTCGATACATTGACGAAGCAGCCAATGCAAGATGCGACGATGCGCTTGTACTGGGCAGATACGGAGCTGAATCGCTCCAAGGGCAGAACGCCAGGCACACTGGTGAACTTGCCAGAACTGCCGGACTTCGCACCGAACAAGAACCACAATCCGCAAGTAAGCACCAAAGACGGCGAGTACGGCTGGATGGTATTCGCAGACGGCGATTACTACTTCACAGCTGAGAAAAACGGCTATGTGCTGTTCGACAGCCGGAACGATAAGCGTGAAGCGACAGCCGGAACGGATAGCTACGTTAAGAACGGCATTATCCATATCGGCCAGACGATTATGCAGTTCAGCTTCAACCTGCAAGCCGAAGTACAATCGACCGGTAAACATACGGCTTACATGAACGGATACCCGGATGGCTCCTTCCATCCAGAGAACGGCCTTACGCGTGCGGAAATCGCAACGATTCTGACGCGCCTGTACGCACCGAATGAAGCAGCGAAAGCAGGCACCACGTCCTATTCCGACGTAAGTGCAAGCCATTGGGCTGCTAACGCGATCGAGATCGCTACTTCCCATCATTGGATGATCGGAACGGGCCACGATAAGTTCGAGCCTAACCGCAAAGTGACACGCGCTGAGTTCGCACAGCTTCTTCTCAACCTGAACGAGTGGAAAGCTGCGGGAGCAAGCGGTTATACGGATACGCAAGGACATTGGGCGGACGGCGCCATCGCAACGGTGAAATCGGAAGGTCTCTTGTTCGACTTCACGGACAGCAAGTTCAGCCCAAGCACAGCCATGACGCGCCTAGAGACAGTACGTATCTTCAACAAAATGCTCGACCGTCAGCCATGGCAGGTTGATGTCGCTTCGATCTGGAACGACGTACCGGCAGATAACGAGTTCTTCAAAGATATTATGGAAGCATCGGTAACGCATGAATACGAGCTTTATACGAATGGTTATGAAGCTTAGATTAAAGCTTCGCAAGACAAATAAATAAGATAGCTCGCCGATCCGACTGACCCCGTGGGGCTGGAAGGATTGGCGAGCTTTTTTATTATAATGAAGCCTCTATTCTATTCCTGTCTTGCTTTCATTCCACTTGGCAGCAATGTAGCGCTTAATCTGCTCGGCGACCTCATATGGCGGCGTTGATGTCGTGTCTATGATCGGCATTGGCGGGTTGTAGGCCGTCTCCGCGTTATCCAGAAGCCATTGGGCGAATTGCTCATGTTGTTTAAGCATGTCGTCCGTCCATGTTGCTCGATCCTCACGATTCCGGAGCCTCCAATTGCGAGTTGCATCATCACAGTGCAAGTTGATGAAGCATACTTCACTGAACTCCTCATATGTATCGCATTTCTGCGCATCCCAGGGCATAACCGTCCCGCATATAATCGTTCCTCTTCCCGACTTCGCAATGGCGTTCGCACAGTGCAGCAGCAGATTATAACGGTCCTGATACTCCAGCTTGGCCGCCGTTGTACCGAAATTATCGTTATCCGTGCTGAAGACGACAAACTCGGGCAGCAGCTCCCTTAAGTTCTGCATAACCGTCGTTTTCCCAACGCCGCTGGCTCCTGTCACGATAAATAAAGGTAACTTCCGTGTCATCGTATCCCCCGTTCTGCCCCACGCCAAATTCCGCTAAGCAGGTTATAACCTTATTATACGAATCGTCGCTCCCGTAACCTATTGCCAGTTTGCTTTAAGCCATTCTTGACAGCCCTAAACTGCAACAAGACACCCACCCTCATGCTAAGTTATATCATTTCATTAAGGGTTATATTGTAATTTTAATTAAAATGAACCAAAAGAAGCTGTATGCTGTCTATATATCGAGGTGATCAGGATTGAGTCATGATTCATTAAAGTATTTGACTGCAATGGATCCGCAAACGCTAGAAGGTCTTATCGCGCAATATGGACAAGAAGTATGGAACTATGCTTACTCCATCACTAAGAATCGGAGCATGTCCGACGACATTGCACAGGATGTTTTTATTCAGGTGTATCGGCATGTTACTTCTTTTCGCGGAGAGGCTTCCGTCAAGACATGGTTAATGAAAATAACTCGAAACATCAGCTACAACTATCGAAACACGGCCTTCTTCCGGAGAGTGCTGCTAGTCGGCATAACATCTAACGATTATTCTCATTCGGCAGAACAATCGTACATAGAGAAAGAGGCAGCGAATAACGTCTGGAAGCAGGTTTTCCAACTTCCGCTTAAGTTCCGAGAGGTCATTGTACTCCATGCTAAGTATCAGCTTTCTCTTAAAGAAATAGCCGCTATTCTGCAAGTTCCCGAAGGTACGGTGAAGTCCCGTTTGTTCGGAGCACGCAAGCGGATGTCCGCGTTATTGAAGGAGGAATGGTCATGAATCAACCGAATCCCGACTGGTACGGTGCGCTGCAGAACAACCCATTGAAAGAGGAGACGTTTACCGATCAATTGGCGGTGAGGATCACGACGAACGCAATATCATCAACGCGTAAGACGGTCTCCGTACCACGCAGACTGTCCTTCATTGGTCTTGCAATGGCATGCGTGCTGGGACTCATTCTGTTTGTTAATGAGAGAGAGTCCATCCAGCCGCCAACCGTTGCGACCAGTTCTACGCTCGCTAACAGCGAGTGGCAGCAGTTGGTGAACCAGCAGAGCCCTGATTCTCATGTGCTGTATGTGCAGAACTATAGTGATAAGTCTACACTGGTTTTCTCCGAAAAAATTACCAAGGTCACAGGCAAACCCGTCATCGCGAGACGAAATGATCCCCCCGACGCTCAGATCGTAACGCTGCGTATCGATAATTTTGAGCAGACCATGCAGCCGTGGAAACCGTGGGAATGGGCAGGCGCTGTCGGCGCAAGCTTTAGGAGAGATAAAGAAGGGGTCTTTTATGAACAAGCAGAGGATGAATTAATTACCGCATTTAGCGCATTGGAGACAACGGGTCTATTCCATGGAATTGTCGTTGACCCCGTCATTTCCGATGTCCGAGTAACGGACGGACAAGGGATGCAGCATAGCGCGGCGATCATACCTTCCCAGGAGGGGTACACCTACTGGTTTGCCCCACTTCCATTCCATCGGGATCATCGGGATGAATACACCGTACAAGGTCTGGACTCCCACGGCAACGTCATTACAAGCAAGTCATTTAACTATCATTAAGCGACTCGAAAAAGGCGGTTCTCGTTGAGTCGCCTTCTTCTTACTCCGCCTTTCGCCTCATCTGCTGACGGTACTCATTCGGCTGCATGCCTATCGCGTCGCGTGAAGCTCTTGTAGCTCTCGTAGCCGACCATGTCCGTCACGTCGACGATCTTATGCTCGGTCTCGGCCAGCAGCCGCATGCGATAAAGTGGAGTACTTCTTCACCTACAATCCAGGGCAAAGCGCGCTGGATACGCTGTGGTTCACTTATGTGAACGGGGCGACGCAGGGGACATAAGAGAAAGTTGATCTTATCAAAAAAACAATCGGTCAGGGGCCCTGACCGATTGTTTTCATTTTGCAAACTACAGTTCCTCACATTGCCGTCTTAAGCCTTCCTACGCTTACTCGCTCAACGAGTAGGAAGATGAGATAACCCGCGATATTCAACGTGAAGAACAGGATTCCCCAGAAGAGGTTTAACCGTCCCACCCGCTGGGCGTTGAACACATTCCACAGTGCGAATAGCACCCAGTACAGGACGAAACAGACCTTCGCCGATACTGTCATCATATCCGGCAGCGGGGAGAACAAGGCGGATCGATCCAAGTCTACGCGAAACTCCAGCTTCTTCGCCGGATTATTATTTTCCACTGGAAATGGGATATAGGGCTCTGAATCAGGGTTGCTAAGACTCATGTCGCTCGGATAAGCATATTCGGTTGTCTTCTGACCATTCTCCGTCTGCAGCAGCGCCACGCCTCGCAGAATGCGTTTATGGTTCTTGAAATAGGCCTCCATCTCGGCATTCGTTATGCTGCTGTCAGCGATCTTGCCCTCGAGATTGTTATGGTAATCGTGAAGCATGTTGTCGAAGTCGTTGCTATCCCGATCGGTTTGAGCTCGGGACGATAGAACGAATAGAACGGATAACATAAGCAGCAGACAGGAGGCGAGCAGCAGCGACTTCTTGACCCCCTTCTGGAATCGGTACAGCTTCCTGAATTCCGCGTTAATCTTCTCTTCTTCACCAAAGCGTTGCAGCGCGATGTTCAAGCTTTCATCTTGCGAATAGCCCTCCTGCTGCAGCGCTCTCATCGATTCACGCAGGTGGCTTCTAATCTCATGCTTGAACCCCTCTAATTCCTCCGGCTCCAGCTGCACATGTTTACTAAGCGAAGCGATATAGCTCTCAATCCGATCCAACGTCAGACCCCCTTATAGAACATGTCCATCATATGTTTGAAAAAAAACCACTGCTGCTTCCTCTCGGCCAGATACGCGATGCCCGCTTCGGTAATTCGATAGTACCGTCGTCTTCCGCCGCCGCTCTCATCGTCTTCATTCCAGTACGACTGCACCAGCTGACTGTTCTCAGCCTCTTCAGGACGATGTACAGCGTTCCTTCTTTAATCTCGAATGTATGTTCACTGATGTCCCGGATCCGTCGGCAAATCTCGTAGCCATAATGATCCTCATGCCTCAGCTGACTTAAGATGACGCTCTCGATATAGCCCTTGAGCATTTCCTTGTTAATATCCAAAATCATTCTCCTTTCACAGTATTTATACCATAACTACTCTATACCGTATAGTAGTTTGTGTAATCATATAGTGGATTGTGGAAGGTTATTGTGACCGACACACAAAAAAAAGAGCATCGGCTTCTCCGCCGTGCTCCGCATGGGTTGTCCTTACACTTTGTGTCCAACGATTAATTCTCTATTAATGCCTCGTCCTGCAATCTCGCGATAATTTCATCTACCGTCTCCTCAGCAGTCAGGGTAGTTGTATCCAGCCATAACCCGACTCGGGGCGTTTCGTCTCGCAGCACGCGATCCAATGCCTCGACGGTCCAAGCGCCATAGCCCTTCTTGGAACGAGCAGCCTCCCTTAAGGCGACCGCCTCCGTGCTAGGACAGAGCACCACTATGTACAAGGGACGGTTATTGACGTAAGAGAGAAAGTCATTCAATAACGGTCCAACGACGACATCTTGCACCACAACGGTGAACCCTGCTCGATGATACGTCTCTGCGGACTGCGAAGCCAGCCGATATCGCAATCGCAGCTGATCCAGCTCGTCACTGCCCGCGTCCGGATGAACCTCTTTGCGGTTGTTGACGATCATTCTTCGGAAAATATCTCCGCGCAAATGCACCGATTTCTCAAAACGCTCAGCAAGCAGCTGCGCGACAGTTGATTTACCGCTGGCCATGATTCCGGTTATTAAGATCGTAATAGGACGTTCTGCGGCCATACTCATCCCTTAGTAAGCTGCTTCTGCTCGGCAGCTTGCATGAGCTCGTATATTTTGCGCGCCGTGTTTACGTTTCGCACCGTCATCTGTTGGAAGACTTTCTTGCTGGTCGCCATCTTGTTCATGCCGCTCTTGTCCGCATCAGCGCGGTCGTACGACCAGAATACGGCACCATCCACATAACTAACGCGGTCGACCTCAGCATTAATGATCAGTTTCTCAAGCACAGCTTCTTCATTGATCTCATCCCATAAGTAAAGAACGTCGCTCTTCATATCCGTGTCATTCGTCCAGTGCTCAGGCAGCTTGTCCATGATGCGCTTAATTTCATCCATCGTACGAACCATAACTCTGATCGTCAGACCAAAGTCTACGGCTATCGCTGCCTCCAATTGTTCACTGAGCTGCTGGACGGAGCGAGCATCGTCCCTGAATATAATGTTACCCGTATTAATATAGGTCACGACATCCGTTGCGCCGATCCCTTCGAACGTAAGCTTCAGCTTCTTCATATCGACCTTATTCTTGCCGCCCACGTTAATGCCTCTAAGCAAAGCTACGAATATCATCGTCAGTCCTCCTCCATATGACTAAGATATTATTGAAAATACACCTTCTACCGCTTTACCATCTACTCATTGCTGTAAACCGCCACACGTGGGCTTCTTTCTCGGCCTGATACATCCATTTTTCTTTTACGATACGGTTTTTCCCGTTCTTCGGCGTAACAGAGGTTTCTTCCTCAACGTAAATTTTAACGATCTTCGACGAAACTTGTTCCGTGTGGTCGATCTTATACGTTTTACCAAACTGCTCTTTCGTACCCTTAGTATACATACTCTTAGCAAATTGGCGTTGCTGCTTATCGATACTACTGTCAGGTCTAAGAAT
Source organism: Paenibacillus sp. CCS19 (assembly GCF_033239625.1). Lineage (NCBI taxonomy): Bacteria > Bacillati > Bacillota > Bacilli > Caryophanales > Paenibacillaceae > Paenibacillus > Paenibacillus sp. CCS19. Next base: position 33,562 of record NZ_BTCK01000003.1, on the reverse strand, counting down.
ACTCTCTAATGAGCGTAAATTGTTATCATTTACAGCAGAAGAGAGGCTGCGATAGTAGTCCTGAAGCATGTCATTATAATAAATCGACCTATTCTTGGTCCGAGTAACCTTGGTAGTGGATATAGATCCTTTATAAGCATAGGAGGGATTTGCGTTAAATACATCTCCGGTTGCTGGATCGACCAGATAGGTTGTGTAATGCGAGTGATAATTTGCTACCATCTTGCCAGTCTCTGCTGATTTTACAAGCGAGAATACACCAATTTCGATACATCCCTTCGAATAGTTGCCGGTTGCCTCTACCGTTTGATTAGCAGGAACCTTCTTTAAGAAACGCTGCTTCAGCAACTGTACGCTTTGTTCAATGCTATAAGGCGGGTCGTGCTTATCAAGCATCAGATTATCGACATATTCATCGTCAAGATAACCATATACGGTACCTGTTATAGGATCGACTCTGAAAATTTCACTTTCTCCAAGTGATTCTTCTCTAGTTTGATTCGAGAATACGTAGCTGCCATCGGAATAGATACGACTATAACCATACTCACCATTCACATCGTTGAATTTCATGCGGAATAGTATTAATGCCTCGTCGATTGATATTTCTTTAGGACCGAGGACTTTATCATACTGTAGCTTCGTCATCACCGTGACCCAATAGGATACGACACTTTTATCTGGCATAGTCGCTCGTACTGTGAGATTGCCTGCTTCCTTAGCGGTGACAGATAAACGGCCTGCACTTTTTTTCGTTGTGTTTAGATAGGTCGGATTCACATTAAATATTGCCTGGTCTGCTAAATCGCCATCACTTCTGCTTCCTCCACAGAAAACATAAAAATCAGCATGCCCCAAATAATGGTCGCCTATCACCAACGTACTGCCGCTATCCGATACAATCTGGCATGCGTCTGCCTGCTTCATTTCTGATGCTGTAACAGAGTTAAAAGAGTTATTAAATGTTGCAAAAGTAAAGAGGGCAAGTGTGATTAGAATCGAAACTTTAGTCCTCATTTGTTCCAACCTTCCAATATTAGGATATAATATTCTGATCTTCTCATAAATCTATTTAGTTGTATATATCCTACCGTAAGCCAATGTAATGCCCATGCTTATTGAAAAAAAAAGCACGACCTACCCACAGGTCATGCTCTCCTTATATTTAAGATCGCAATCTCCCAATCGCCGGCCCTTCGGCGCGCTTCTTGCCTCGCGCCGGACGTCCGCAGAGCCATCCGATATATTGGTCGAACGCTTCCGCGAGATTCTCGTGCTGGAACTGCGTCTTGGCACGCGTATAGCCTTCCTGCACAAGCCGATCTCTTAGCACGGTATCGCCAGCGAGACGGACAATCGCAGCCGTAATCTCCGCATGAGACTCCGGCGCAACGAGCAATCCCGTCTCGCCGTCCAGCACCGCCTCCGATGCACCGCCGGATTTGCCGCCAATGACTGGTACCCCTACAGAGGCTGCCTCCAGATACACGATGCCGAATCCCTCCACATCGCCCTCCTCCAGCTCCCGGCATACCATAATGAACTGATCGGCGAGGTTGTAATAGTCGTTCAGCCGCTCGCTCCCATCAACGCTGCCTACAAACCGAACAGCTTCCGAAACGCCAATCTTCTTCGCTAGCTGCTCGAGGCGTCCGCGTTCCGGACCATCCCCGACGATGACGTAGACGGCGTTAGGAATTCGCTGCATAATGGCCGGCATGGACTCAATCACCCGGTCATGCCCTTTGCGCGTGACCAGTCGGCCAACGGTCAGCAGCACGTACTTTCCCTCTAGTCCATGCTGCCGCAGCAGCTCTGCATTTTTCACCTCACGGTTGAAAATCGCCTCGACTCCTGGATTTACGAGCCCGATCCGGCTCGGATCTACCCCATATTGTTCAACCAGCCGTTTCGTATACTCGCTGTTCGTCAGTACGCCATCCGCCCGACGAAGAATGAGCTTAATGATCTGATTTAATCCGAAATACTTCCGAAACATAAGCATATCCATGCCATGTGTGGAGATCACATACCGCCGGCCGCTGAACACCCGCAGCAGCAGACCGATGAAGCCGATCAATATGTATCCGTATACGGTAATATCCGGGTCTTCGTTACGGTGCATTCTTTGCACATAGCGCAGCAGCCGCCCCCAGCTCGTGACGTCTGCACGCTCTCCTCGCATAAACGGTCCACGGATAATGCGGAACGGCTGGCCCTTATCGAATGAGTCGCTGCCCGGATAGTCAGGCGCGAGAACCGTCATATGGTGTTTGGTGTGCTTGGATAGGTTATAGTAATAATTCTGCATACCGCCAATTCCAGGAGGGAAAACACCGGTTACGAGAACCACTTTTCTACTCATACATTTTCACCCTTTTCGGTAGATGGCTAACCGCTTTAATGAGTAACCAGAAAGTCACTTCCGCCATGATGTTCCACAGCCGAGCAATAACGGAAATATGCAGCGCCGCATCTGTACCCAGCTTCAGTGATAAGAAGTAGACGAGGAAGCCTTCCCTTATGCCAAGCCCTCCCGGAAGCGGACTGAGCAGCCCGAGCAGCCACGAGGTGGCGAATGTCCCTGCGGCGTATAATAGGCCAATCCGGCCTGCGCCGAAGCTGTTAATCAGCATCCAGAACGCAATCCCCATTACAAAATGGCTGCCTAGAAAACAAACCAAAAACCCGAAGAAGTAGTTGCGAGGCATTGCGACCGTACCGCCAACGGATGCCGATTCAGAAGGTTTCCGCACCTTAGAGAGCAGCTTGCTTAGCAGCTTCCACCGGGAGGCCCGCATGAATAGGCGGCCAATCCAAGTCATGACGTGGTCATAAAATAAATAGGCTGCAGCGATAACGATAATTGCGGCTGACACGAGCGGCACGGGGCTTATGTCTAGACTTAAGGCAAGCAGCAGCGCGTATACGAGTGCCGCGGATACCAATAGGACATTCTCGTAGATAATCGATGCCAGCTGCGTCTGCAGGGGGACGCCTGCCCTTGTTGCGAGCACAATGCGACCTGCGTAGTTCCAGAACCCGCCGGGTATGTACTTGGCGAATTGCGAGTCGATGAAGATACGCAGCCCAGTAAGCAGCCCCAGCTTGGAGCTCTCCCGTCGATCATCCCGTTCGCCTCCTGCTCCTGCAGCGTTCACGATCAGCACCCATATGCTCGCTTGCAGCATCAGAAATACTGCGAATACGAACATCGACAAGTAAAATCGGTAATCTGCGCGCATCAGGTAATCCGGAATGTCCGCTGCCCTTAACGGGACGCTTCGCACGACGAAGAACACCATTACGACCACAAGAATAGCTTTCAGCATCAATGGCGCCCACCGTTGTAATGCTGTCATCGCTTCACCGCCTTCCAACTCGGTAGCGTAATCCCCTGATTGTAAACCCGAACAGTAAAGCGAGATGCCGATATATATTAAGTTTTTGCTTACCGAATGTCGAAAGCAGTCTTGGCAAGAGCCAACGGTTTTCTTGAAATAAAAAATACACCGCCTAGGATTCAATGCCCCGAGACGATGTATTGAGGTTCACCGCATTGTCGAAACCTGTCAAACTTTCAGGCCACATTCAGCGGGGTTTAAGCTCGCCGATTTAAGATGTGGGTATGCTTTTCCGCTTGTCATATCGCTTCTGTTTTTATGGAACTCGAGCAGTTCCGGCATCACCAGCATCTAAGCTATAAGATAAGGACGTGGAACCAATGGGATTCTCTATTTCGGGCGTCAGCGGCACTGCTTCGGCAGCATCTTATTCCTCCGGCTCCAGCACGAGTGATACTGCTTACTTAGAGAAGCAGAGAGACAAACTGCAAGACGAGCTTAAGCAGGAACAACAGAGCAAGGATGATGCGAAGACGAAGCAGAATAAGGTTCAGCAGATTCAACAGCAGATCCAGCAGATCGAGCTTCAAATCGCGCAAAAGCAAAAGGGTTCAGGCTCCAGCGCGCAAGCCCCGTCCGCACCGTCTCAAGACAGCATCACCGGCAAAACGTCGTCATCAAAGGCGCAAACTGACGGCAGCAGCATCGATATTCGCGTTTAGTTCTTTTGAGCAATAGACATTTCCCATGCAGGGTGCGGTGAATGGAATGAACATCGTTACCCTGTAGTTGTTACGGCTGTCGGCACTACGATCGATAATAGGACAAAACCCAGCTTACGCAGTTGCGGTCAGACACGATGCCCAATAATCCATTGAACGGCGCCTCATATATTTCCGTATGAATCGTCCCGCCGGTCGCAAACTCCCCGTAGATTCGTCGATAATCATCCTCTGTATCGATTTGCAGAAACACTCTCACGTAGTCGCCTCTTATGGTTGGCCTCGCTGCTCTCGTATCACTAAACTTAAGGACAGCCCCATCAACCTTGAGGTCTGCATTGAGCACATCGTCTCCCTGCTTACGCAGAATCGTGATCTCTCCGCCCAGCACGCTTTGATAATACTGAATTTCATCCTTGCAGTTCTCCACTGCAATAATTGGGTACGCGATCATCATGATACCCTCCCTAGAATCATTCGATTGGATTGGACTCGCTCAAATTGCGAAGCACCGTCTTCAACAGCCCTAACAGCACATCATACTCCTCATCGCTAATGCCCTTCCGTGTCCTGCTCTTTACGCGGTTCAGCGCCTCCTGCACTTGCGGCACAACCTCTTGTCCGGACTCTGTCAAATAAATCAGCTGATACCGGTTATCCGCAGGATCGACTTCCCTCCGCACATAACCCTCTGACTCCAGCTTCCCAATCGCCTTAGCGGTCGTCGTCTTGTCAATGAGCAGCTTCTCGCTCAGCGCTTTCTGCGTAATCGGTTGTCCGGACGCAATCGCCATTAGAAAGATGTACTGCCCGCTTCCAATTCGATACGGCGCCAGCTCCGCTGAAATGACAACTTGCATGTGGCGATAAATCGCAGAGATATATTGCCCGTGCGATTCCACTGTGCTGCTATTCGAATGCCAGCGTTCATCGCTCAATGGGATTCCTCCTTCATATAGGATGTCATTGCAACTAATTTCATCTTATGCCAGATAGGATGCTATTGCAACTAATTTCCGAAAATCATTGTTTCGAGTAATGTTGTGCGCAACAGAAAAAGAGCGCCTCCCTCGATGGGCAGCGCTCTTATTTGAGATACTATTGTTTAAAATCAGCAAGTAAGCGGCGTACTGCCCGTTCACACGATCTCGCGTAACTCCGGCACTTCGTTCAGTACGAGCGCCTTCGCTTCATCAGCGTCGTCCACATCAAGAACCGCTCTCGCGAGGCTCTGCAGCCGTTCCCGATCAAGCCGCGCCAACAGCCAGCGCGCACGGGTCACCGAGCCGGCGCTCATGCTGAATTCATCAAGTCCCATCCCGAGCAGAACAGGAAGCGCGAGTGGATGACCGGCCATCTCGCCGCACATCCCGACCCATCGGCCCTCGGCATGGGCCGCCGTTATCACACGGTCGATAAGCCGCATTACAGCTGGAGCGAACGGATCGGATAGGGTCGACAGCTTCGGATTCATCCGATCGGCCGCCATCGTGTATTGCACAAGATCATTCGTGCCGATGCTGAAGAAATCGACCTCTCGTGCAAGCCGGTCCGCCATCATCGCCGCAGCCGGAATCTCGATCATGATGCCGGTCTCCATGTTCGGATTAAACGGAACTTCCTTCGCTGACAGCTCCTGTTTCGCTTCCTCTAACAGCTGCTTAGCCATACGCCATTCCTTAAGCGTTGCAATCATCGGGAACATCGCTTTCACATTGCCATGCGCGCTCGCACGAAGGATGGCGCGAAGCTGCGTCTTGAACAGCTCCGGACGGTCGAGGCTAATCCGAATCGCCCGGTAGCCAAGGAACGGATTATCTTCCTTCTCGAGCTCCAGCAGCGGAAGCTCCTTGTCGCCGCCGATATCCATCGTGCGGATCACGATGGGCGCATCCGCGCCGAACGCTTCGGCCGCGGTCCGATACGCTTCATATTGCTCATCCTCGGTAGGCAGCGTGTCGCGTCCCATGAACAGAAACTCCGTACGGAATAACCCAATGCCCTCCGCACCCTTGCGCTGCGCTTCCTTCGCATCTGCCGAGGAGCCGATATTGGCGACAAGTTCGACTTGAACGCCGTCCGCGCTCATGGATGGCCGGTCACGGAACATGTCATACTCAACCTGTCTTCCGCCCGCTGCCAGACGACGCGTTTCGTATTCGGCAAGCATGGCCGCATCCGGTTCGATAAGAACGAGACCTGCCCCGCCGTCCACGATGACGAGCTGTCCATTCTGTATATCCATCAGACCCTCCCCGATGCCAACGACAGCGGGAAAACCGCCTGACCGAGCAATGATCGCAGAGTGAGAGGTTGCCCCTCCCACAGCCGTCGCGAATCCGGCGACAGTCGACGCATCGAGGCCGGCTGTCTCGGATGGCGTTAAGTCCTCCGCGATGATAATCGCTCGAGCATCTAACGCACCGACGCCGTCTAGCGAATCTCCCCCTGCAGCGTCAACCGCTTGTTCCCCGCTCAGCAGGCGCGCAATCCGGCGGCCGACATCGAGCACGTCTGCGGACCGTTCGCGCAGGTACGGATCGTCCAATGCGCCGAGCACCTCGGAAACTTCCTTCGCCGTTTCGAGGATTGCCGATATACCATCGAATAATTCAGCTGTTATTTTCTCCCGAGCAGCTCCGACCAATTCCTCATCCTCAAGCAAAAAGGCGTGCGCTTCGAAGATCTCGGCTTCATGCTCCTTGCCGTCCCCCAGAAGCTTCGTCCTGATTGCTTCCAGCTCCTCGGCAGCTGTCGAGACGGCCGCATCGAATCTTGCCGCTTCAGCCTCCGCCATTGCAGGATCGATCTTGCTCGCGGCAGGCGCAGCTATATTCGTACGAAGCACCTTAGCGTATCCGATTGCGATGCCGGAAGATGCAGGTGTTCCTTGCAATGCCTTACTCATATTAGTGACTTTCCTGCAGAACGAGAACTGCGCCTACTGCATCGATGACCGCTTCGGCACCTTCTCCTTCTGCAATAACAGCGATCGCATCGCCCTGTTTGGCGCCGACCGACAATACTTTCACCAGACTCTTCGCGCTGAACCGGCTTCCGCCCTTCTCCAGAAACACGTCTCCGTCAAACGACTTTGCGGCTTCCACGATTTTGCGCGCAGGGCGTGCGTGAATGCCTGTCGGATTCTCAACTGTAAATGTTCTCTGCATGGTTTCTCCTGCCTCCTATATCTGAATCTCTATAGTCTCTTCTTGATATCGTCTTTCAAACGCTCGGACTGCGTCCCGAATATGGCCTGTACCGCGCCTTTGCTTAACCGAATGACGCCGGATGCTCCCAGCTTCTTCAGCTCGGCATCGTTCACTGCCTTCTCATCCTTCACGACGAGGCGAAGGCGGGTGATGCAGGCATCAATCGATTCGATGTTGCCCGGACCGCCAAGCGCCGCGAGCACTTGGCCCGGCTTATCGTTCGCAGGCTGTGCGTCAGCGCCTTTACCTTCCGACAACTGACCATCTGCGATGAGTTCGCCATCTTCCCGTCCAGGCGTTTTAAGATTGAACTTCACAATGATAATCCGGAAGAGGAAGTAATAAACGATAGCAAAACCGATACCGACCGGAATGATCAAGAGCGGCTTCGTTGCCAGCGGATAGTTGATCGCATAGTCTAGGAAACCTGCCGAGAAGCCGAAGCCATGCTTGACGCCAAGGTAGGCCATCAGCCAGCCCGATGCGCCAGACAGAATAGCGTGAACAACGTACAGGGCAGGCGCGACAAACATGAACGCGAACTCAAGCGGCTCTGTAATACCTGTCAGGAACGAGGCGAACGCCGCACCTACGAAGATAGACGAAACCACCTTGCGTTTCTCCGGCTTCGCCGTGTGAATGATCGCGAACGCCGCTGCCGGAAGCGCGAACATCATCATTGGGAAGAAGCCTGTCATGAAGAGTCCGGCAGACTTGTCGCCGGCGAAGAAGCGGTGCAGGTCGCCGTGAACGACGTTGCCGGCCGCATCGGTGTAACTGCCGATCTGAAACCAAGCAATGGAATTGATGACATGGTGCAAGCCGAATGGGATCAGCAGTCGATTAGCCGTCATGTAGATGAAGGCGCCAACGCCGCCCAGACCGACAACCCAGTTGCCGAATTCGTCCAGCGCATTCTGCACCGGACCCCATATCAAGCCAAACAACAGGCCCACGATAACCATCGCGAACGAGGTAATGATCGGAACGAACCGTTTGCCGGCAAAAAATCCGAGCCAATCCGGCAGCTTAATATCATGGAATCGTTTATACATGTACGATGCAATGAGGCCTGCCAGAATGCCGCCTAGTACGCCCATATCCAGCTTTATATCTTTGCCGACGATTCCGCTGAACGCAACAGGCACCTTCTCCAGCACATTCTGTAGAACGAGGTAAGCGATAACAGCCGCAAGCGTCGCCACGGCGTCGCCTACCATCCCGATCGCAATGCCTATCGCGAAGATTAACGGCAGGTTATCGAAGATCGCCGAGCCGCCGGCCGCAAGGAACGGCGCAATATAATGGTTGATCCAATCGCCAACCGATCCCCAGCCGAAATCTTTGACATAGTCGATGTTGCCGAAACGGAGCAGCAGCGCCGCAGCCGGCAAAGCGGCAACGGGCAGCATCAATGATTTACCGATCTTTTGCAAGAATGCCAACATAAATGGATTTCCCCTTCTCGCCAAATGTTATTTTCCTGACTTGAGATGAACCTTTAGAATTGCCGGCGCTTGCGCTTCGACATCGCCGCTTGCGCTGTCTACCGACTCCGTCATGTCCTCGTTCGCGACGACGATCGGCGTCACGACGGAATAGCCGGCTTCGCGAATGCGTTCCAAATCAACCTCGATAAGCGGCTGCCCTTTCTTCACGCTGTCTCCGGTTTTGACCAAGGGCTTAAATCCCTCGCCCTTCATCTCGACGGTGTTGATGCCGACATGAATGAGCAATTCCAGCCCCGATTCATGTTCGACAACGACAGCGTGCCCGGTATCGATCAGATGCCCGATCGTCCCATCGAACGGCGCTGTTACGGTACCTGATGTAGGTACAATCGCTGCTCCCGGCCCCATGTAGCCTTGCGAGAACGCTTCGTCCGGCACTTCAGCGAGTGGAACAAGCTTCCCGGCGAGCGGCGCGGCGATTTCCACCGTCATCGTTTTTGTTTTGCTGTTACCGAATAATTTGCCTAGCATATTCATGCACCCCTTGCTCTTGTCTAGTTGTAAAATGCTACTGCTGCTTCGTTTCGAATGTCTGAACGAACCGATTCAGGGCTAATGCCAAATATCCGGCCTCGTCCTCGATTGAACCTGCGAATCCAAGTGCATCCGCAGCCAAGCGAATCGCATCTGAGGCGATGCCGAATTCGTCCGGGTAGCTTTCGCGAATATGCGCTGTGAGCGGGTTCTTGGCCTGACGCCCCTCCGTCAACGACTCGAATGCTTCGCGCAGATGGGCGACGAGCCTGAGATAGCTTCTGCTGTCCCTCGGAATGTCGATGCGCAGCCCGCTCTCGATCCGCGCCACCGTATCATTGATGGCCGCCGCCAGAAGCGCCAGCCTTCCGACCGGCATCGTCACCGATGCGGAACGAACGTGCAAGGCCAGAAAGCCTGTTTCATCCTCCGGCACCTCAATGCCAAGCTTGCGTCCGATCATCTCCGCCGCAATGCCTGCGATCTCGAATTCCATCGGGAAGCCCAGCTTCGTCTCGAGCAGGAACGGATTATTGATCGCCATCCCATTGCGAAGCCGATAAGCCGCGAATTGAATATGATTGGGAAGAGCGAAGTACACTTTGGGATGGACAGGCGTACCGAGCCTCTCCTTCATCATTTCGATAATGCGTTCCGAAACCTCGATGACGTCCGGATCAAGGTCGTCGACTAGCGATTCGTACCGTTCTCTTGAATCCCCCTCGTCGAGCTTATATCTTCGCTCGATACGGGTGTCGTCTTTACGGATCACTGCTTCATTCTTACAGGCGAACCCCAAGCCTTTACCGAATAGGACGTACTCCTTGGAACTTAGCGGATCTACCGCCAGCACAACATTGTTACCGACGATCTTCTCCACCTTCATGCTGTCGCTCGACGTCAATCCTAATCCCTCCCCGTATCGTTAGATTTCCCTTTGAAACATCGGTTACACGAATCTGCAACGAAAAAAGCCGAGAAAAGGCGCCACTCCCTGTTAAGGGTTGGATCCTCTTCTCGGCTCATGCCTGCGTTCGCAGTAACACGCCGTTGTTGTAACCGTTACAAATATAAAAAAAGATAGCGCTTTCGTCAATGGGAAACTTTTGTCTAGTCGAGGGATAACTTTTCACAGTTGCGGTTTGCTGAGAGATCCGTTATCTTAGAAGCAGGCTATTTGAAAATTATTTTCTTAAAATATAAAGAAACTGTGAAATTTATTTTCTTGCAATGAAAGGAGCCGCAAATGTGAGCTTACTAACGACTATTCGTGACAAAATGGACAGCTTTAATCCAAAGGAACGAGAGCTGGCGGCTTACCTCCTCTCTAGGCCGCAGGAAGCATCTCGTCTGACGATTACTGAGCTCGCCAAGGAAGCTGGCGGAAGCACGGCGACGGTGTCGCGGTTCTGCCGCACGCTTCGGTTTCAGAGCTTCACCGAATTCAAAATGCAGCTTGCAGGCGAGCTGGCGCAGCCCCCTGACACAACCAAATATCAGGACATTGTGGCAGGCAATCCGCTTGCCGACATCGTATCGGCCATTACGGTCAATCATCTCCGATCGATAACGGACACGACGCACATCCTAGACATCGCAGAGCTTCGCAGAGCGATTGAAGCCCTGCACGCCGCCTCGCGGATCGATCTGTACGGGGCCGCGACATCGGGTCTCGTCGCGCAGGATTTCTTCCATAAGCTCATTCGAATCGGTAAGGCAGCCGCCGTGTTCACGGATTCACACATGCAGCTCACTTCCGCTTCTTCATTATCGGAGCATGATGTTGCCATCGGCATCTCCTATTCCGGGGAGACACTTGAAACCATTAACGCGCTGCGGTGCGCCGCCGATCGAGGCGCGACGACCATCTCGATCACCCGCTTCGGCGCCGAGGGATTGACCGATCACGCGAATATCCGGCTGTACACGTCCTCCTCTGAAGCCGGCATGCGCCGGGGAGACATGGCATCGCGGATGGCCATGCTGCATGTGATCGACATTCTATTCACTGGCCTTGTCAGCGAGCATTTCGACGATTATGTCCCGCGGCTGGAGCGATCCTTCCAAACGGTCACACAATTTACAGGAAAAAAGGAGCGAACAACCCTATGAATATCCTCACTTTCGATTCGGATGACAAATTGAATGAAGCCGGCGCAGGCATCATTACAGGCGTTGTACAAACAAATAAGCGTGCAGTGCTGGGTTTGGCGACAGGCGGAACGCCGGTCGGCCTGTATAAGCATGTGGTGAGCGATTTCAAGCGCGGCATGTTCAGCTTCAAGAACGTCACGACATTCAACCTGGACGAATATATCGGATTGCCTGACGACCATCCCGAAAGCTATCGCTCCTACATGAGGCAGCATCTGTTCGATCATATCGATATCCCGCTGACTCAAGCGCATATTCCGAATGGCAACGCACCGGAACCGAAAGCGGAATGCGCTCGCTATGACGAGATGATCGAAGACGCCGGCCAAATCGACCTTCAGCTGTTAGGTCTTGGACATAATGGCCATATCGGATTCAATGAGCCTGCCCATGCGCTCATTCGGGGAACGCATGTCGTTGACCTTGCGGAAGAAACCCGCCAAGCGAATGCTCGCTTCTTCGATTCTATCGATCAAGTGCCCAGCCAGGCCATCACGATGGGCGTCGGTACGATTCTGAAGGCGAAGATGATCCTGCTTGTCGTTAAGGGCGCGGACAAAGCCGACATTGTGCAGCGTGCGCTGCAAGGGCCGATCACGACCGATTGCCCTGCTTCCCTGCTGCAGACGCATCCGCATCTGGTTGTGCTTCTCGATCGGGCGGCAGCGGAGAAGCTGGCATGAGCGGCCTTACAGCTGTAAACCCGCTCATACTGAAGAACGTTAAACTTGTTACGCCAGATGGCGTACTGGAGGATGGCTGGATGAAGCTGTCCAACGGCTGCATTGAGTCGTTGGGCAGTGGAACAGCGCCTGCAGCACTCGGCGAGATCGAGGTCATCGACGGCAACGGGAGTTGGGTTCTCCCCGGCTTCATCGACGTTCACGTTCACGGCGGCGCGGGGCATGATTTCATGGATGCCGACGAAGAAGGGCTGCGCGCGATTACCAGATTTCACGCAAGCCACGGAACGACAGGCATCCTCGCCACTTCGCTGACAGCATCCCGCGATGAGCTTACCGATGTCCTCGACCGCGTCAGCCGGTTCATGGCAGCGCCTATGCCATATGCGCAAGTGCTCGGCGTTCACTTCGAGGGTCCATTCGTCAGCGATAAGTGGAAGGGCGCGCAGAATCCCGAATACATTCTGCCGCCGCAACCCGAATGGCTCGAGGAGTGGGTGAGCCGCTATCCCGGCGTCATCCGGCTTCAGACGCTCGCGCCGGAGTCGGAGGGCGCGCTCGATTATATCGAACGCTTGGACAGCCACGGCATCGTCCCCGCGTGCGGTCATACGGATGCGACGTATGACCAGATCATTGCAGCGGCGGATCGGGGGCTGCGCCACGCGGTCCATACGTTCAACGCGATGCGCCCTTATCATCACCGCGAGCCGGGCACGGTCGGCGCCGTCCTGACCGACGACCGTATCATCGCCGAGGTGATCGCCGACGGCCATCACGTTCATGCCGCAGGCATCGAGCTGCTGCGCCGCGCCAAAGGACCTGACCGTGTCATCCTCGTCACTGACGCTATGGCTGCTGCAGGCATGCCGGACGGCGATTACCGCTTAGGCGAGCTCCCGGTTACGATGACATGCGGCGTTGCGCGGCTGACCAACTCCGGCAATCTCGCGGGCAGCACGCTCACGATGATCGGCGCGCTGCAGCATATGGTTCGCGAGATTGGCGTTCCGATTGCGGACGCGAGCCGCATGGCAAGCGCCAATCCGGCTCGTCAGCTCGGCATCGACAGCGTTACGGGTACGCTGGAAGTCGGCAAACGGGCCGACGTTCTGCTGCTGAGCGACCAATTGGAGCTCGAGCGCGTATGGATCGGCGGACAAGAAATCGTCCGCTGATTCGCACGGACCGCAAACTTAAACCACCGTACGAAGCCTAGCTTCGTGCGGTGGTTTTTTTACAAACGTACCGCTCCAACTGCTCAATGCGGGACTCTATGATCTGTTCTATCACTTGCTTTTATGTAATAATTTAGTAATTGTTGCATTCGCGAGAAAGGGGCCCTCCTCTTATGAAGTATGTTGTAAGCCTAGCCTTATTTGCCGCTATCTGTTTGCTCATCCTGGCCTTCTACCCGGAATCGTCCACGCCTCAGTCGGAAGCTCCTGCCTCCGCTGGCAGCTCCACGAATGCACCTGAACCCGCTTCCATTCCCTCCGAACAAAAGCAATCGTCCCTAAGCTCGACCGTTGAGCGAATCCGTATGGATAGCAAGCTGCTCGGCCAGGAAATGCACGCATCCGTCTACCTTCCTCCCGGCTACAGCACCGATGCCCAGTATCCTGTGCTCTACTTATTCCACGGCTACGGAGGAAGCTATGGCGACTATGCAGCCTACCTCAGTCTCCAATCGGTTATGGATCGTCTTATCCAGAGCGACCTAATCGAACCGCTTATTATCGTTGAACCGGAATACCGCAACAGCTTCGGCGTCAACTCCAAACCAGGCGAAGGCCAGGACCCCGGCAGCGTCAGCATCGGCCCCTATGAAGACTATTTGATGCAAGAAGTCATCCCCTACATCGATACGCATTACAGCACCCAAGCTTCCAGAGCAAGCAGATCCATTGGCGGTATATCCATGGGCGGCTACGCCTCGTTGTACCTTGGTCTGAATCATCATGACTTGTTTAGCAAAATCGGAGCACACAGCGCCGCCCTATGGAACTATACGTCCAGCGACCAGTTTACCGACCAGCGAGATTGGCTCTACGCGAATGATGCTTTGCGCTCGCTTCGAGACCCCTTCAAGCTGGCTGAAGACCCTAGCAGGCTGCAAGACATGAAGATCTACCTCGATGCAGGGGCTAACGATCAGCTCTCCGTGCAGGATTACGCATTCTACGAGCTGCTGCAGGAACAGAATGCCGACGTGGTCTGGTCGAGCACACCCGGCGGACACAACGGGGCGTATTGGGGCGGCATGCTGGAGAAATACCTATTGTTCTATGCGGGCATTTCGGGTGATTCTGAATAGTAGTCGTTTAAAAAGAGACAGTCCCCCCTGAGCCGCAGTAGAAGCTCGGATAGGACTGCCCCTTGAAGCGTCAGGGCCGTCAAGGCTTATTCAGCCTTGGGGGTTGACTATGACATTCGACTAGAAATTCGTTCGAGTGAACGTGGCGTCGCTCTTCGTCGTTGCCGCGCTCGACGACGTAATCTGGTCCAGCTGCAGCACGTAGTTATAGTGGCGGATATAATAACCAGGCTGGCTGTAAGACTGGAGCGAGATTTTGGAGCTGTCAGCCCAACCCGATGCAATTAGGAAGGTCGCATCCGCTTTGTAGGCTGTCGTGTCCGCGAAGGCTTCCAGCACGATCTTGTTGCTTGAATTGCGTTTCAGGAAGTAGCCAGGGTAGTTAACCGACTCCAACGACACGCCTGACGAGCTGGCCAGACCCGGAACGACTCGGAACTGCGAATCCCCTGCAGGCGAGACGTTTGGATCGATCCGCGCGGCAAAGTTGGAATGGCGAATGGAATAGGTCGGGAAGTTATACGATGCGAACGTGCTGTAGCCTGTCGCTTCCGCCGTGGAAGGACCGAGCAGCTTCACCTCATGAAGCGTTGGCGTATACCAGTTGTTCGGGTTGTTGAACAACACCGCCGTAACCATATTGATACGGACGTAACGGGCAGTGAAGTGTACCGCGTCGGTCGTGAAGCCGTATCGCGTATTGCCCGTCAGATCAAGCGTCGAATAGGTCGAGCCGTCGTTGCTGATTTCGATTTTGTATTTGTAGTAGCCCTCCGAGCCCTTATACATAAACCAAGAGATGTCCACCTCGGTAATTGTCTTCACCGATCCAAGGTCGACCTGCCACCATGCCGGCCAAGTGCTGGATGAAGCCGCCCACGAGTTCGTGTAGTTGCCGTCGTTCGCGTTCGAGGCAGCTGATCCCGATGCAACGGAGCTGGCCGTGGCCGTCTTGCCTTGGGCATGGTTCAGAAGCGAAGGCGTCGTGACGACGCCGGTGGCGGCATCGAATGACCAGGTCGTGTACCACTCCAGCGTTGCCGTTCCAGCTGTATCGTTGAGCGTCAGCGGCAGCCAAATATGCTTGTGATCGCTCAGGTTCAGCGGATTCCAGCGATCGGCCATATAGATGTAAGACGTCCCGCTGCTGCCCGTTATTGTCGCGATATCATGAATTTGCGTACCGAATGCTGAAGGGTTGCCGAAGTTGGTCAACGCCGACCATGTGCCGGTCATCGAGGTAGCCGTGGCGTAAGCGCCCTGGTTCGGATACCAGCCGGATGCTTGCGAGGTGAACAGGTAGTAGCGCGAGCCTTTCTTCACGACTGCCGGCGCTTCGCGGTAGGCGTTCTCGAACAGCCAGCCGACGAACGTCGTAACGCCCGTGTAGCTCGCGTTCATTTGGAACACGGCCATCGTATCGTTCGCGCCGCCGTTCTTGCGGGACGCCGAGATCAGATAGCCCGTACCGTTCGTGTCGACGAATACGGTCATATCGCGGGACTCGTAATCGAGCGGACGGAAGCTGCCTTGATACGAGAAATTGCCGTCCGGCGTGCTGCTCGTCGCTACTGCGACGCGAGCAAGGCCGTAATCCGTACCGTTCTCATAATGCGCCCACAGCACATATTTGCCTGTAGAGGCATTGTAAATGACCTTCGGACGCTCGATTTTGCTGCTATTGAGCTCGGCGGCCGAATTTTTCGTCAGAATCGCGTTCTTGAACGTCCAGTTCTTCAAATCCGTCGAGGTATACACATTAACGCTGTCGAACGTGCCGTTAACCGCGTGCTCACCGTAAAGATAATAGGTGCTGCCGATCTGCAAAATGTTGCCGCTGTTCGCATTGATCGGATTGCCTGCGGTGTCCACCCAATCGGTACCGTTCGTAATGCTGACGCTCGCGGCATTCGCCCGCTCCGGTGATAGGCCGAGCAGTGATACGAAGAAAGCGATAAGCAGGATGCCAATCAACCCTTTCTTCATTTCATCATCCACCTCCAATGGTATATAATAAATAGGGTAAGCGCTTTCAACTACATTCTAGTCCGCGGTCTATTGTTTACAAGTGAACAATTGCTGTGTAAATGAACAAATCGTACAAATTTCGGCGATCAAGCTGTGTACATTTCGGAGCGCTCTGAAGGAACTGTACATTTCTAATGCTGAAACGATAGGAATACCGCGGCTGATGTCGAAAACTATGATCATATGATCAACCGATGACTATAACAGATAAGGGAGCTGGCAGCGTGTTTTTACACTTCTTGCAACAGAAAGAGCATAAGGAGTCATTCCTCGAGCTGGCGAATATCGTAGCTAACGCCGACGGCTTCGTGAACCTGAAGGAGAAAGGCGGACTGCGCATGATCGCGGCGGAGCTGGATTTGCCGGCGGCGGCTGCGACTTCGCGCTCGATTGCTGATATTCTAGGCTGCGTACAGGATGAACGTGTGCAGCATATTTTCTTAGTAGAGATTCTATTGTTGTGCTATGCCGATGGCGACTTCAATGACGACGAGAAGGAAGTCATCATGGAGATGAAGCGGCGGTTCAATATCTCCGACGAGAAATACGAGGCGTTCAAGGAATGGGTCATTCAGCTGGACAAGCTGAAGATCGAAGGCGTTAAGCTAATCCTCGATATGCCGTAAAATGAAAGGGCCGGAAGCCACCATCATGGTGTCTTCCGGCTATTTTTTGCCCAGCGGAATCATTATAAGAAAAAACCGGATGCCCAAGTGCAGGACTGTCCGGTCATCATCCTTACTGCTTACTGTATGTCTTTATGTTTGAACCATACGTCCAGGTACATCGAAACGTCGCTGAAGTAAACATTGGATTTGCACCATACCTCGCCTGACTCCGACACAAACGTATCGCTGACATACAGTTCGGTGTACGACCCAAGCGTCCCCATTTGTTCGCTCTCCGTGGAATGATCATTGTATACTTTGACGCCATCGTTACTGTTGTACAGATATTCGTAGAGAAGGCTATCCGCTGTCGAATTGGCTGCATCGATGATCGCTTGCTTCTCTTGTTCTTTCTTGTATTGCTCCTTCTTAGCGGCCACAGCTTTGGTCAGTTCTTCTTTGGTAACGCGCTTCAGATCCGTAATAGAATCCTCTGCATCCTCCGAATAATAATGTCCCTTGAGATTATTCTTATCAACTACTTCCATCGTGGCCATATCGTCCGAATCTTTGGTGAACGACATTTCTACCGTGTTCGGAGTGGCATTCAACAGCTCGAATGGACGTGTCACATCATCCGGTCCGCTATCATAAATGATATACTTCAAGTCCTTCGTTATCTCCACATACCAGTCATACGATTCTCCTTCTGCATCCACGGATGCATGCCAGCTTCCGACGAGTTGGTCGATCGTGACGAGCTTCTCGAATAACATGACGTTAAGGAAATGAATCGAACTGTATGCGTCGGTCTTCTCGATGACTTTGACCGCTTCGGGTTGATTTTTTGTTTTCAAGAAGAATTCGTTATCCGTCGTTTTGAATGCGATATATTTCAGGCTTGGATCAGCCGAATATTCCTCGACCTTATCTGCAATCTTAACCTTTTCTTTAACCGGGCTTGCAGGCAGCAGCGCTGGTGCAGCAGCAGTCGCTCCGGCCTCCTTCTCCTTGTCTTTCAGCTCTTTCTCCGCCTTGTCCTTAGCGGCCAGCGCGGCTTCATCCAGCGTAAGATCAACGGAAGCTAACGTCTTCTCTTTGCTCAACATGAGGATCGTCTGGTTATAGAGATGCGCTTCGCTAACATCGCTTGCGACCTTTGCCTTCTCTTCCCCGGAACGCTGAATGAACAAGTTATGATCCGAATCGAGGAAGATGACGCTCGTTCCGTCCGGCGCAACATTGAAAGATTTGATATCGTCCGCAATCTTTACTTTCTCGGCCGGATTAAGAATCTTAAGCGCTGCCGGAGCCTCCGAAGAGTCCGCTTCTTTCTTTTTCTTATCGCCCGCATCCTCGGCATCCGTCAATTCTTTCGCATACAGCGTCTTATCTTCATTCAAGAAATAAATATAATCGCCCAGTGCCGTGAATTCGAATTGTTGAACGTCCGAGGCAAGCTTCGCTTTCTCGTATCCGTTCTTCATCAGAATGAGTTCGCCCTTCGACGAATCGCTTCGGTAATCGTCAAGATAAGCGAGCGTCTTGCTGTCTTGGGTATATACCACTTGACCAATATTCGAAGACGCCAGCTTTTCTTTATCTACAGCATTCGCATACTTAATGTAAACGTCATTCTCTGCATTCTGGTAGATGGTCACGCTGCCGTCTGGACTCGTCCGATACACAGACACATCGGATCCGATCTTTTCTTTGTCGGTCACATCCGCAGCTTTGCGATACAGCGATCCGTCCGCCGTTACGAAGGTTACAACCTTGCCGTCCTTCGAAACCTCGTAGTTATAGTTGCTCACATCAGAGGAAATCTTCTCTTTCTCGCTGCCTCTGACCATTCGGTACAGATCTCCGGTTGAACCGGTGTAGTCTTTGGCAACCGTTGATTTCAGGAACAGAATCGTCGTCTCATCCTCGGAGTGCACGATCGAATCGCCATAGACATCCGTCGCAATTTGCTCGCTCGGCTTGCCCGCTTCCTTCTGGTAAAGCGTATGCTCTTTGTCGATATACATGGCAACCTTTGCATTGTACATGTAACCGAATTGGTCCTTAAGTACATTGGAGGCGATTTTCTCTTTGTCTGCGCCCCCCTTCTGGATATATAGATCTCCGAGGCCGTTGGCCATATCCGTCATCACATACAGAAGAACTTCGTCCTTCGCAATATTAACCGATGGATCCTCTTGATACTTCGGACCATTGTCGACAGCTTTATCTCCCGCTTTCGAACAGCCCGCTAACACGATCATTAGTACTAGGACTATGTAACCAAATTTTCTAAACACGGTGGCAAAAATCCCCTCTTTTATTGGATATATGTAGGACACAGTTCCTAATACTAGCACCATTAATAGGAAGTGTAAACTATCATTTCTTCCATTTTAGGCAATGGCCTCTTTTGTTCAAATTAGACCGTTATCCGGTTGCCTATCGATCTGTACCCTTCATATATGATGGGTAGATGTACCTTGAGAGGGGATTCGAGATGGCTGTTATTTTCAAGCGAATCGGAAATACCGCGATATTCTCCGCAGATGCCGAGACGAAGACCAAATATGGTATCCTGGAGGTTAACTTTGTAGAGACCGAGCGCGTAGCGCAAGGCATCGTAAGCGGTGTGCTGCAGATCTCCTTGAAGGGCAAGCCTTTGGTTGTTGTTTCGAGCAGCGGCAAGCCGAAGAAGTGCGGCTGCGACTGCAAATCCAAAGGCATTAGGCAGCGGATACAGGTATACGACCGCAGCAAGCTTAGAGAGCTTGGTCCCGCATTGGCGCTAGTCTTCCGCAAGCTGAGCAGTGAGCTGTCCGCATCCCGGTCGAGGAAGTCGAGTGCTGAAGCTGCTGTGCCTTGCTTTATCCGAGTCCCATTATGCCGCCTGGCATACTCCCAATACATTGTGGCTTGCCGACTCAGAGGCAGAAACGCTCAAGAATGCTTGCAGGAGGCTGAAGCGATCTACAATAATTGCAAGGGCAATTGCTAGACAGCGTCAGGATGACAAGAAGAAAGCCGCCGGGGTTCCGGCGGCTTTTGTATAGAAGAAGCTACTTATCTTTAATCAAAGCCTTGAAAGATGCCAGCTTCCTCTGCGCTCGCCGGTACATCATGTAATCGAAGAAATTGGCTATACATACGACGCCAAGCACGATTAATAATACGGTCATGAATTGCCCTCTGTCTGCTTTACTATAACCCACGATTAGAACAAAAGACCCCATAATAAGTGTGGTAACGATCAAGGCAATAAGGTTGTTAATAAAGAAGTACGCCCGCGCCTTCGCCATACTGATCGGGAGCTTCAATGTGAGCCACTCCGTTATGAAACCAATAATGAACCCTATGCTCCCGCTGGCCAATGCCTGCAGAACCCTGTATTCGACAGACACATCCGAGCGGGTCTGCAACTGCAGCATTACACCGAGAAAGAGGCCTAGAAAAAAGGACTTTATAACGTTCTCTAAATGAATTTTCTCCATAATCGTCACCTATATGTTCAATGTGTTTCTAAGCTTCTTCGAGAACATCTTAGACACTTCGAGCTCTGCGTTATTATCCATGCGAAGCACGTATCTGGAATTGAACCAAGGAATGATCTCTTTCACCTGAAGCAAATTAACGAGCTGCGATTTGTTGATTCGGATAAACCCTTTGGCCGCCCAGAGGTTCTCGTAATATTGCAGCGTTTCTTTGACACTGTAACGATTGGACTTCGTATAGGCCATCAGACCATCGGAACCCGCTTCTAGATAGACGACATCCTTAGGTTCAATTACAGCAAACTTGTTATCGATCAAGCCCGTCAGCGTATTCGCATACTGTGTATCTTCCCTAATGCCGGATACCAGCAGCTTCACCACGTCCATGTAATCGATAGCATCAAACACAATGCAGCGCTTGCCCTCGGGCAGAGCAAATCCTTGCTCAACGAGCACCCAGTCGCTGTCTGTCGTAACCTCGATATGATGCTTGGACAGCTCTTGCTTCAATTTCTCATACACTTTAGTCGAGCACAATAATTGAACCATTAGGTCTCCTAATGACAAATACTAGAGTTGTTTATTCTATTGTCATCCTATCATAAATCATTCGTATTGTTACCAATTCCTCAATCGCTTTCTCTGCAAAATCAAGCGATCCGAAATTCGCCGCAAAATAAGTGTCATTATCTTTATCGTACAAGACATACGTTCCCGTAGCCCCGACGGCGCCATACATAGCTGTCAGTCCGCTGAATCGTAATAGAAACGACAACTCGCTCAGGTCGAACATCATCATGCCCATGCCATAATAAATCCCTTTGTCGTAACGGTATTGGAAGTCGGTCATCTGGCTGTAGGTCTCGTCAGACAACAGCTTTCCATTCTCCAATGCTTGCATGAACATGAGTAAGTCCGCCATCGTAGTCACGACGCCGCCGCCTGCCCAGTCAACCGATAACGCGTCTCGGCTGCTCAAGTCGACGCCATTCACATAGATTCCAATGATATCAGCAGGTTCATCGCGGTAGAACATCAAGTAGCTGTCCATCATGCCCAATGGCTCGAATATCCGCTCCTGCAAGATGTCCGAATAAGGCTTGCCCTCAATCGCCTCCAGAATAAGTCCAAGCAGAATATATCCGGTATCCGAATAGTGAAATTGTTGTCCCGGACGCCCCACAGGCTCCTGATGGTCTCTCGTGAAAGCGACCAATGATTCCGGTGTAAACGCGAGGTCTGGATTAGACGAGATCAGCTCCAGCATTGGTTCCCCGCTCTTCACCGGCCCTTCGAAATAATCGGCGATTCCCGATGTATGGCTCAGCAACTGCCTTAAGGTGACTAGATTGCTATAGTCCGTGCCGTCTATCTCGAATAACCCTCGCAGCATGTCCGCATCCAGCCAAGCGCTGATTGAATCATCGAAACTGATCTTGCCTTCGTCTACCAACAAACCAAAGATCGCGGCACACATGGTTTTGCCAACGCTCGCCGAATGATAAGGACTGTCGGCTTGAACCGGTTGATCGGAAGTTTGATTGACCGTACCTACCGCAAATTGTTCATGATAACCGGTCTTATTCGAGTAAATCGTCAACAAGGCGCTGGATAGCGAATCGCTGCTTTCCACAACCTTCACGAGATGTTGTTGTATTTTCTCATTAACAGCCTCTCGAGATATCGGCCTATTCATATAAGCCAGCACCCCAATCACAATGATTCCGCCGACCGCAATTCGAATGGCTGTCTTCATATAGACCACCTTTCACCGCATTGTTATACCCTTAATCTAATCGGTGATTTATGGTTTCGATATGCTTTGGGGCTAAGCGGTCATTATTGGCGGGTAAGACGACTTTATTGCGGTCTGACTGCAAGGCATAGAAAAAACATCGCCGCAGTCTATACGAACCACGGCGATGCTTTCTTTGAAATACTTATCCGGTCTTATTTGGTCACTTCAAAATACATGACGTTATTGTTATCGATCGCAACGAATGTCGTAGACGATAGCGGGATAATTTGCGTGCTGGAGATTGTACCGTTATCCACGTTCAGCATGAAACGCAAGTTGCCCGCTGGATCGAGACTATAAACCGTACCGCCTGTTGTCGATATATACGCGTTGCCGTCGCCATCCACGACAAGCGTACTGCTGAACAGACTATACCCTCTGTTCTTCTCCTTCAGCGACTGTTCGAAAATCCACAACGGTTTCGTCCCCGTCTTGTCCATCCGTTTCAGCGAATTCTCCTCATAAGTACTCACATAGTTTCCTCTTGTGTAATCCATATAGGGGGACCCGACCGAATTTAACTGGCCATCTTCGATACGATAAGAGCCGCCGTAGTATAGCATTAAGCCCTCAGAAGTAATATCCGGCTGAAAATAACCTTCCGCCGTCCACAGCGCTTCACCTGCAGCATCGACTACAGCATAGCCGGCGTAATTCTGAATATAAAGACGGTTCTCGGAATCTGCCGATATCGTCAACCCATCCTCAAAGGCAGACAGCGTACCCTCCTCTGTAGACCACCCCGTACGAACCCACTGCCGTTCACCCTGGGCGTTATATGCAGCTAAACCTTCCTTCGTGAGTACGATTAAGTTGCCGTTCTTATCCACTGCTGCGTTGATATATAGAAAATCTAAGGAAGGCTTATTATCGATATAAAATATCGACTCAACATTACTATCTAAATAAAGATCGATGCCTTGCCACTTGCGGCTGTCATCATCCGAACGTGCAATGATATCATAGCCATTTGAACTCTTTCGTGCCTCAAATTCATAGCTCGCACTTTGGTAACCCTCTTCTTCATAAAGCTTATGTCCGCTATAATCCGTATCAATGCGTTGGTCTCCAAAACCCTTAAAGATCAACGTTTGGTTCGGACCAACGTATCCCGTGTATTGCTGATGCGGACTCTCATCCTTAAACGACCATTTCAGTTTCACATTGCCGCGATGCTGGAGCGTAATCGGCAAGTCTTTATCATTCGTAATCGGCAGCTTCTCTTTAACCGTCAGATCGATGGAATAAGAACGAACGTTAATAATCTTAGCGGAGACGTTCTTCTCGATTTCGGCGCCGACGAGCTTGTTCGCGATTTGAACAGGCACGTACACCGTGTTATTAATCAGCAGGGGGGCTTGGTCTAATGTAATCGCAGCGCCGTTAAGCTTTGCGCTCTTGGACCCGACAGTAAGTGTAAACTTCTTCTTTCCTCTTGTACCCTCGACTTTTTGTTTCTTGCTATCGACCGTCATCTTCGTATCCAAAGCTTCGAACAAGGGGATGATAGAGACGTAAGTCATGCCATTCTTCGACTGTGGAGCAAGTGCGGCAATCTTCATCCCATCGACGGTTACCCCGTAAGCCGTAGGCTCGGCGGCTGTCGCGCTTGAACTGATCGATAGAAAGAGCAATAAGGCGATTACGATTGACCAGCCAGACTTCATGTAGACTTCTCCCTTATTAGTAAAATATAAAATGGTCGACCTTGAGAAAGTATACCACTATTTAGTAGTTTCGGATGGGTAATATTGTTTATTTAGCTGTCAAAATAAAAAACTAGAAGGGCACCCCATAAGGATGCCCTTCGCATTTAAATATACGATCTTCCTACAGTCGCTCTTGTGCAGCTTGTGCGGCTGCAGCCGTTAAAGCCAGTGCTGTCGGTAAACTTTGCTGCGGCTGCGGGAAATAGCCGACGTAGTTGGCACAAGCGATCAGCTTGTGAATGAACGATAGATCGGTGTAGGCGCATCGAAGACTCGTCGGCTCCAGCAGCGAGATGGTCGTCTCGCAATCGTAGATGTATTCCGAGTCCCTCGCTCCATCACCCTCCAGCATTGCCATAGCAAGCTCAAGCGCCTCTTGGCTCTTCGCGATAGCCGGATCGAACAGCCATTGGACGTACTTGCCGAACTCCATCGTTTCCACGCTGTATCCGCATTTGTTAATCATCTCGATCAGTTCCATGTAAGTGATCGGATTCGGGTTGCAGATGTGGAATACGCGCCCGACTGCTTCTTGGTTCAGCATAAGATCGGTAATCGTGCTGCTTGCATAATCAACAGGCGTAACATCGATGTAGCAGCTGATTTCCGGCGCTTTGCCCAGCAGCAGCATGCCCTTGATCATTCGATAGAAGGCATTGCTCTCTATGTTAGTTTGGAATTTGCCCGACAAGGAGTGGCAGGCGATATTCCCCGGCCGATACACGCTGACGGCAAGCCCTTGCGAGGCGGCGGCGAACACAAGCTTCTCCGCTTCCAGCTTGCTGTTCGTGTAGACGTTGTCCACATTTAGATTCGCATCGATTGCGCCCGACTGTTCTACGGACTCCCACTTCCCGTCCAATGCCAATTGCTCGGGAACGCCGATCGTCGAGATATGATGGAAGCGTACGCCTGGTCTGGATTGAGCGAGTTCGAGCAAATGCCGAGTAGCATCGACGTTAGATTTGAAAATCTGTTCCTCATCGCCTAGATGTCTTACGTCGGCGGCAGCATGAACAACTGTGTCGATCTGGCTGTACAGCATCTCCTTGTCTTGCGGTGACAACCCAAGCCCGGGAATCTCGAGATCGCCCTCAACCACTGTAACGCGCTCGTTCATCAGGAACAGCAGGCTGTCGCCGAAATATGTTCTCATGACATCCCATAGTCGATCCACAGCGGATTGTTCATGCGATCTGCGAACGAGTGCTGCGATCCTGGCTTGGCTTTTCTTCAACAACTCATAGAGAATATGAGAGCCGAGATAACCTGTCGCTCCGGTCAATAATATACATGCAGGTTCGCTATGCTCTGCATTCGAAATGGTTGAGCCTAGCATTCTTGGATATTCACGCAGCAGCTTAATGCTGCCGTCCCGCGCTGCCCCTACACCAGATGCAGCTTGTCCCTGCTCGGCCAGTTGTTCCATCCAGCCGGCTAACTGCCCAATCGTTCTGTATTGATAGAGATGCTGTGTTTCAAGCGCTGGACACTGCGGCTTGAGACTGACAAGCACTTGAATGGCAGCTAGCGAATCGCCTCCAATACGGAAGAAATCGTCCTCGATGCTGGCCGCTTCTTTACCCAATGCCTCCTTCCAGGCATGAGAGATACGCTTCTGAACCTCCGTATGCGGCCGCATGGATGGGTCCGCCAGAGATTGTTCTTCTTCTTCAATCGATGAAAGCTCGTAAGCGGCCAGCTTCTTGCGGTCGACTTTGCCCGTTGGGGAGAGCGGCATCTTATCGAGTCTGCTTAACCATTTGGGCACATAATAAGCGGGCAGCTTCTCTTTCAGGAAAACGCGCAGCTCTGAAGATGACAATCGATTGCCGTCCTTGGAGGTATAGTAACCGACGAGCGCTAACTGTCCGTTCGGCTCCTTGACTGCAACGACAGCCGTTTCCTGTATATTCGGATATTTAGACATGACATCCTCGACGGCGCCAATCTCGATCCGATGTCCTCGGATTTTGACCTGCGTATCTCTGCGGGTGACATATTCCAGCGTTCCATCCTCCAGCAGCTTGACGATATCTCCGGTTCTGTAGACCTTGGTCCCCGGCTTGAATGGGCTGGGAACGAACACTTCTGCCGTCTTGTCCGGTTTACCCAGATACCCTCGGGAGAGACCAACGCTCTCAACCAGCAGCTCGCCGGGAACGTTCGCTGGGCACAACTGCATGGCCTCGTTAACGACATACACTTTGTAGTTGCTGTTCGGCAATCCGATTGGAACATGGGTCAGCCCATCTCGCACCGGCGAAGGGATCCGATAGTAAGTCGTTCCCACTGTGCACTCCGTAGGTCCGTACAAATTGTACACGGTAATTCTGCCATCGGTTTTCTTCTGGAATACCCGGACCTGCTCCCCGTACAAAGCCTCGCCTGCGGTCATAATCGTTCTGACCCGATGCAGCCTGCGGAAGTCCTCTTCCGAGAGCACGGAGGCGAGCTGATTGAAGAACACGGTCGGGACGAACGGGATGAACGTCGTCTTCGTTCGTTCCAACACGGATACGAAGGCATCTACCGAAACCCGCTCCTCAGCAGAGAGCAGATGCAGATGTGCGCCGCTGAACAGCGCGCAAATCATCTCCGAGACAGATGCATCGAAGCTGAACGATGCGAACTGCGTCACAATATCGCGCTCCGTAATCTCGAATTCCTTCCGACTGAAGACGCCTAGGTTCACTACCCCTTGATGAGCCAGCAGCGCACCTTTGGGCCTTCCCGTCGAGCCCGATGTGTAGATGACATAAGCCAGATCGTCCGGTGCGATATCTTGCTCTGGATTGGAGGCGCTGTAAGCCTCTAGATTCTCCGCCGAATCTACGGCAACAACATGCTTCACCGTACCGAGCTTTTCCCCAAGCTGCTCCGCCCGCTTCAGATGAGATTGCTTCGTTAGTATGTATCCTGCTCTCGTATCCTCCAGAATATAGCTGATGCGCTCTTCGGGATACTCAGGGTCTACGGGAACATACGCCCCCCCTGCCTTCAGAATGCCGAGCAGGCTGACAATCGTATCCGTGCTTCTTTCCATGAAGATCGTCACCAGGTCGCCTTTGCGTATCCCTTTGCTTAACAGCAGGTGAGCGACTCGGTTAGCTTGCTCATTCAACGTCCGATACGTATAAGCGTTCTCCGCCGATGAAACAGCCTTTCGATCTGGATACTGCCGAACCACATTCTCAATAAATTGATGAATGGTTAAGTCAACAGGATAATCCAAATCAGTATCGTTTAATTTGTCGTACAGGGCGTATTCCTCTGCAGACAACAAATCAATCGTCTCAATATTCACGGTTTCATCGGTTAGAGCTGCCTCCACTATCTTGCTGTAGGCATCTATATAACGACGAATGGTCGACTCCTTGAATAGGGACGTATCGTAGTGCGCTTGCAATCGTACTTCCTGGCTTTCGCCTAATAGCAACCAGCTTAAAGGCTGTTCTGTATTGGAATCCGGCTTTCCGTCAATGATAAAGCCGGTATTCGCCATCGAATCGCCGTATTGATATCCCGGCCTCTCGAGTTGTTCAAGAACTCTCTTCAGGATAGTCCGAAACGATCGATCCTTCTCCAGAGAGATCAGCATATAGAATTCGCCTTTATCCGGCATGGATACCCCAACTGCGATATCGGTCTCTCCGCCGGAGAACCGGTAGAGAAGGGAGGCATAGACAGCCAAGAAAAACGCGTTACGTCTCTGTTCATCACGCACATTGCCTGAATAAGACGCCAGCAGATCTTCACGAAGCTCCACATTCATACTTTCAAACGTATACGTTCTTAATTGACGTGCGCCGTCCATCGGAAGCAGCACAATCGGCAGTTCGTAATCTTGTACGTCATCTGTTGTTGGTCCCAATTCAGTATTCTTGACCATTATCTCCCCTCCTGTCCTGTGCTATTTGGTCTTAACGCGGAATGTCTCGATCTGTTCTTTCAATTTCTCTGCTACCGACGACAGCAGGTTGGACGCCTCTACAATGGAGGACAAACGCTGCTGCTGCGCCTCAACGGAATGGGTGATCTTCTCCGTTCCCGACGTCGTTACATCGACGGTTGCACTTAGTTCATCTGCGGATGCGGCCAGCTCTTCCGTTGCCGCAGACATTTCCTGCGCAGCGCTGGACACTTCCTGGGTTTGCTCCGAGACGTTTCTGGTCGCTCTCGAGATTTCAGTGAATAGGCTGCTCGTTTCATGGGCCAAGGACATCCCCTTCTCCACGACGCCAGTTCCGTATTCCATCGATTGTGCCGCATGTTGAATGCTGACTTGAATTTCATCGATCAGCGTCGAGATTTGCTCAGCCGATTCTTTGGACTGCTCAGCCAGCTTCCGCACTTCCCCTGCGACGACAGCAAATCCACGGCCGTGTTCGCCTACACGCGATGCCTCAATGGCTGCATTAAGCGCCAGAAGGTTCGTCTGTGTGGCAATTCCGCGAATCATCACGAGGATACTGCCGATTTCATTGGATCTCTGATTCAACAATTCCACCGTTTGCGAGACATTGTTCACGAACCCGGAGATTTCTGACATCTGATCCACCATATTGCTAACGGCGGAATTGCCCTGCTCGGATTTGGTCTCCATGTCTGCCGCTTCTTCTGCCAGACTGGACGAGTTCTGTGCTACCGATTGAATGACGGTCGTCATTTCGGTAATCGCGCGTGAGCTGTCCCGAGCAGACTGCTGCTGGGTTAGAATATTGTCGGCAATCATCTTCACGTTGTGATGGATCGATTCCGCCTGACGGTTGTTATCCTCTGTCGTGAGGTACAACGTTTGGGCAGATTCCGCCACTTGCGAAGAGAGCTCCTGAATTTTAATCATCGTACCATTCATCCGGCGAACCATCTGATTGAATTTGTCGTTGACGATTCCTAGATCATCAGTGCCTGCCGCGATCTCCACATCGAGATCTCCTGCACTCACCTTCTCGATGCCCGCCATAAGCAACTTGATAGGGGACAACGTTCTCCTCACGACGTAGTACTGAACAAGCAGCACAATAACGAGGAAGACTAACATGATCAGGAGGCTGTAAGTAAGAAGCTCGTGGAGCCCGCTGTTAATCGCGCTGGCGTCCGCATCCGCTGCGAAATAAGCGAATATGGCACCCGTCTCGTCTTTGATCGGGTAAGCGATCGTCGTCCATGTACCGAAATCGTCGGAGTAAATATCGGAGAACGTCGGCTCTCCCGTCTTCATCATGCTTTGCAGCGTTTCGACGATAACCGGCGGCTGCTCGATCATATCTTTGGCCGTCAATTTCATTTCCTTAAGCGGCTCCAAGAGAGCGGTAGGAACAGCAATCTGCGACGTCTTATTCCCGTCCAGCAGTTCCGTGCCACTTACATAAGCTTGTGCAATGTTCGGATTGTACTGGTTAACGGAGTCGAGGATAGGTCTGAGCTTGAGTTGTTCTGCACCTTGGAAGTCCTGCTCCTGCAACGATGCACGGGCCATCTCCGGTTTAATTTGCTTCGACCATTCTTCGGTGATCGTCTTAATCTGCTGATGGAGCTGGTCGGTCAGTATGTTTTTCTCGATATAGTAGCTAGAAACAATAAGAATGGTGCCGATCAAAATAATGTTAATGGAAGAGAACAATAGATTCTTGGCGAAAAAGGACATTCGTATTCTGCTTTTCACTTACGTTACCTCCGATATTTTGTGAAGTACAGGAAATGCTAGATGTCAACAAGATAAGCGTCCTTCATGTAAGGGCTGCCTCTATCACTCCTTCCACGGTTGCTCAGCACGTACCACCTCGAAGTCTCTGAACGCAAAAAGGCTGCTCGTACGAGCAGCCGTTGTCACAACTAGACATCATTTTGTCCATACGCTTCGGCAGCCCGGCTGTCATCGTTCCGTAGAACCTTAGACCCGCGGCTTTGCGGCCCTGACTTTCGTCAAGTGTGCTATTATCGGTCACCCTACCAATGTACTATTTTTCCAGCTTATTTACAAGGAAAACCATTTCATTTTTCGACAAAATGTTTTGTAAAGCCTAACTTCAAGTCGACTACTTTCGACAATTTGTCACATTAATAGTTGTTTATTGCCCGTATTTAAGGGTTTCTCTCATCATTTTACCGAGCAAGTTAATAGGAATTAACGATCAGATAGAGGCGGTTTACCCGCTATTGGGCCTCCCTTAAATTCTTGCATCCTACCTTATCAGCCGATATTATTTTCCAATAACGATGTAACGAATCGCTCATTAATCGGATATATGAACGAAGGAGGTGAGAAAGTGGCGGAGGATCTAGAGGAGATTTATAGGAATCATGCACAAAATGTTTTTCGCTATTTGCTTAGTCTGACGCATGATGAAGACTTGGCCGAAGAGCTGACCGAGGAAACTTTCTATCGTGCCGTATATTCGATACATACCTATAACGGCTCCTGCAAGATCAGCGTCTGGCTCTGCCAGATCGCCAAGCATGTATGGTACCAGGAGCTTGAGAAGAGACGAAGGCGACCCACCCAGGAGCTGCATGAGAATATTCCATCTCCGGGCATATCGCCAGAGGAGGATGTGCTGCGCAAGACCAGCAAAATGGACTTGTACAGGGCCATTCACAAGCTGGGCGAGCCTATGCGGGAGATTGTTCATATGCGAATTTCCGGCGAGTTCTCTTTTGCAGAGATTGGTGAAATCCTAGGCCGGAGCGAGAACTGGGCACGCGTCACTTTCTACCGAGCCAAACAAAAACTTATGGAGGTGCTGTAACGAATGAAGTGCCATATCGCCCAAGATCTCATGCCAAGTTATTTGGACGGCTTGCTAAGTCAGGAGACCGAACAGGACATGCGGCAGCACTTGGAGGAATGCGAGGCTTGCCGTTCGCTTCATGCCAAGCTATCCGCTTCGATCGACACCGCCAAGCCGCACGAAGCCAAGAAGGAAATTGATTTTCTGAAGAAGGTAAGAAGAACAATGACCAAGAAAGCAGTGGCCGTATTCGCCGTGCTTCTGGTGGTTGTTGCCCTGTTAACTTATCTTTACGCTATCGGCTCAACAGTCAATAAGCAGGATCTCGTCTATACAACCAGCATTGTCGGGGACACGTGGGAAATGAATATGGAGCTGAACAACGGCAAAGCTCTGCTTGTACATACGGAACCGATCTATGGTGACGAGGACGATAAAGGCATCAAGCCGATTGTAGGCGTACTCGTCACCCCGCGTGAACTGCTGCCTTCGCCCATTCTGGAGAGCGGCAACACTTCCTTCATGTATGGCACCACAATCGACAGCTTCACCAAGTACAATCATAAGGTCGTCCTCCGGCTGGCTGACGGTGACATCGTTTTCACCTCAAGTAACTATGACGCGCAGCAGCGTTGAACGCTCGCTTAGCATAGGAGGCCGCCGAATCATTCGGCGGCCTCTGGGTCGTGATAACTTTATGGAATGGAATTATAGCTTGGCACAAATTTTCTCCAATTGACCATATGCGGTCTTCTCTAACTCCTTGGCTTCTGTCAGAAGACTGATCGCATCCTTCCTTCTGAACGGGTCTGCGATCGGTTCATGCGGCTGCATCCATGGGAACAACTCATTCAACCGCCGATAGATGGCGCTGATTGCTGCATACGTCACCGCGGCCTCTCCGAGCTCCATCTCCAGCTCGGGAATCTCCAATTGCATCTCCCGCAGGAACTGTTCCGCATGGTGACGGCTCTCCTGCCACACGTCCACGAAATACCCCATATAGAATCCATGAATCGCTGCCGTTCTGACTGAATCAATCCAAGTCATCCTTCGTTCACGTAGAAAAAGACATTGCCGTAATGCTTATTGAACCTGCTGTAGTCGGCATTGCCTCTCAGCACAATAATGGACGGATAGGCGTTTACTCTACGCAGCTTCAATGAAGCAAGAAGCTCTTGCTGCACGGTACAGCTGAACTTCCCTTCCTCGTATTGCACAAGAAGCGGCGGCTGCGTGTTATTGGGGTCATCTTGGCCAACAGCAGCCCCGACACCGGTCTCCATTCCAATAGGCTGAATGAGACGAAGGGGGAACTTCACAACGCCGAAGAAGAGAGGCTCTCCCTTCAAGAAATCATCGACATCGGAAACGGCCCTATGCGTAAACATCAAATAGTATTGAATCCATTCCTCGAACAGTCCCGCATTCGCATATTGAACGGCAGATGCCACGGTCGGAGCATACGTCAAATGGCTTGCGGCTTTCTTCGAATAAATAATCTTCTTGATCGAATCCATGGATAAGAAGTATTCATCCGCAAGCTCTGATACGGTAATCCCGTGGGCATACTTGTTGCGGATCATGCGATTGCGCTTCAGCAATTGATCCCGGTAACCCGAGGCCTCTCCCCATGATCGCTTGTCCTCGCCGGAGGGAACATAGAGCAGCTTTCCCGCAGCGTATTTCTGAACCTCTCTCAGCAGCTCCTCGGGGAGCACATCGATCGCATTCTCGTATCTCATCCGATCACCATTTTACAAGTTATAAATTCGATCCTTCAGTTCGCTCATCGATTTCATGATGGAGATGCAAGACTCCTCATCATCAATGGACGCATGCCACCGCAAAACATGCAGACCTTTCATATAGCCCATACACAGGAATCTTTCCTTGAAATCTGGAACGGGAATACCTCTCCTATCCAGGTACTGAACGAGCAGTTCCGGGATTTTCATATAGGGCTTATGCAAATCCATAATCGCGAAGTCCATTAGGAAATCGCTGATGCTCGCAAAGGTCCAGTCCGGAAATCCGACCGTTGTTTTGCCGTCCGTAATCATTTTGTTGAAGAACGTATAATCATTGACCAAATAACGCTGTCCCTCGCAGTAAGAAATGCGGGCCTCCATCTCCTTATAATAGTGATCGAAGAACTCTCGCTCAAGGAGAGTTGTATCGAACAATTCCGTCCAATTGTACCAGTACCCCTCTTGATCCTCTTCAAATGTGTCGATGGCATACTCCCTGAATGTTGTATACGCTGTCTTACACTGCTCATCTAACTTTCCATAACCCTCCACGCCCGAAATATCCGACGCATGAATCTCCAGGATCTTGTCGAAGAACAGCTCGTGGCAATCCCGGAACTGCTCCGGGGTCAATTGATCGGCATCGAATCCATCCGGCGTCATGTTGACCTTCTCGGACAAGATCGATCTAAGAATATGGTCTCGGCTCATTGTATTTGCTCCTTCGCGATTCTCATCTCAATTCCACCAGCTGCGCATCTGATGGGATAAGAATACCATTGGAAACCGCTCAGAGATAGGTTATGTATATCTTAAACTGACTTTACACGACGCGTTACCGGATCGAACATTAACGCAAAAAACACCTCCAAGATCAGCCCTCCTCTCTTACGACAGGATCGCCTTCTCTTGAAGGTGTTATATTGAGGTCCCATACCATGGGCAAAAGTTATTGTCATATCGGGATGACACGATTTGAACATGCGACCCCCTGGTCCCAAACCAGGTGCTCTACCAAGCTGA